>JBAXUR010000057.1:0-20693 GCA_037129595.1 Methylococcaceae bacterium
ACAAAAATAGTGATACTCATGCCAATGCCTCTGTTTCGTTGATGGTCGTGTCAAAACTGTTTGCGGTCACTCTGCCATAAATTTCATTGCCGATTTGCATGGCAGGAGAGCAGGCACAGTTACCCAAGCAATAGACGGGTTCCAGAGAAAATTGGCCATCTTCGGTGGTTTCGTGGAAATCAATACCCAGTCGGGTTTTGACATGCTTTTCGAGGTCTTTACCTCCCATGGCTTGGCAGGATTCGGCACGGCAAAGATGAATCGTGTGTTTGCCTGGCGGAGTGTCGCGGAAATAATGGTAAAAGCTGATGACACCATGCACTTCAGCGCGAGAAAGACGTAAAGCATCGGCAATGGTAGGCACGCTTTCGGCAGGAACATAACCCAAGGCATCTTGAATGGCATGCAAAATAGGTAAAAGTGCACCCGGTTTATCTTTGAGTGCAGTGGTTATAGTTTGCACGGTCACTTGGATATTGCTTGATTCGGTCATGGTCAACTCTTAATGGCGATTCTATTCGTTAAAACAACACGTATCCTTTGTGCTGCCTTTATATGTCAGGTAGCATAGCACAAGAAAATTTATGTGTAAAAGAGACATAAAAAGGACACAACCTGTAGGTTTATATTGATCTGATTAAGGCGTTGATCAAGGGCTTGGGTGGTTATGACTTAACTGATTTAATAGTGATTAAACAATATTAATTTTAAGGGATTAAAAAGAGTCAAAAACAATAGAGTTTGTTGATAGTGTGCCGCGGTATTAACGGCTAATAAAGCGCTGTAAAGAGGGAGCAATATAAACGGTGAGGGGTAACGCAAGTGATCTGTTGTAAAACGGGGTAAAACAAACTGTAGCCTACCGATAAGAAGGCTACAGTTTAATTGCAATTAGATGATGGTTACTTCTTCTGCTTGCGGGCCTTTTTGACCTTGAGTTACAGTAAACTGTACTTTTTGGCCTTCATCAAGAGATTTAAAGCCGGAGCTGTTGATGTTACGAAAATGAACAAAAACGTCTTCGCCGTTTTCTTGTTGAATAAAACCGAAACCTTTTTCAGCGTTAAACCATTTAACTGTACCAGTAGCCATTGTGTAGTCCTAATATAAAATATGTAATTGAAGCCCCAAGAGGCCGGTAGCGCTGAGAAATTTAAGAATTACTTATGATAAACAGGACGAGCAATATAGTAAAAACTTCGTAAAGATAAGCATAACGGTAAAACAAACTCAAGCAGGGCGAAATTCTATAGTGGCGGCTTGTTAATGTCAATGTTTATGGCGCCCAATAACCCTGTAGGGGATGAACCGCACACGTTAAAACTCCGATAGGGTGCGCTTTTGTTTTATTACGCAATCTACGATGGTCGATTGGTGCGCGATGCGGCACCCTCCGGGATAATTAGGTAGGGTTCGCACCGCGCACCTTGGCGCTATTGAAACAATACCGCTGCGCTAATAATAAAGGCGCTAATAATCATGGCCCATACGGTGGTTTTATGATTTTTATCCATAAGCTGTCGCATCAGGGCCAGTTCTTGTTGCTGTATCTCGGCGTGTTGCTGTGCGTGAGCGGCATGATCCAGTGCTTTGTAAAGCAAAGACGGGATTTCCGGAAATTGTTCGGCAAATTCGGGGAACTGTTTGATTATTTTATTGATTTTGGCTTTAGGGCCCAAACGCTCATGGAACCATTTTTCAAGAAAAGGTTTGGCGGTTTGCCATAAATCCAGTTCAGGGTAAAGTTGTCGCCCCAAGCCTTCAATATTGAGCAGTGTTTTTTGTAGCAATACCAGTTGCGGTTGAACGTGCATGTCAAAGCGCCGAGCCGTCTGGAATAAACGCAATAATAATTGGCCAAAGGAAATGTCTTTTAGCGGTTTTTCAAAGATGGGTTCGCAAACGCTACGAATGGCGGATTCAAATTCTTCTATACGAGTTGAGCGGGGTACCCAGCCGGACTCAACGTGCATTTCAGCGACTTTTCGATAATCACGGTTAAAAAATGCCAGAAAATTTTCTGCAAGGTAGCGTTGATCTGATAGTGATAAAGATCCGACGATACCAAAATCAACGGCAATGTATTTATCCGGCAGTTCGACAAAAATATTGCCGGGATGCATGTCGGCATGAAAAAAGTTATCTCTAAATACCTGGGTAAAAAATATTTCTACACCGCGTTCGGCCAACACTTTAAAGTTTGCGCCAGCGGCTTTGAGCTGTTCTATTTCTCCGACGGGAATGCCGTAGATTCTTTCCATCACCATGACTTTCTGGCGTGTAAAAGCCCAGTGTATTTCGGGTATGTAGATTAGTTCTGAATTTTCAAAATTGCGTCTTAATTTGGCGGCATTAGCGGCTTCTCTAACCAGATCCAGTTCGTCAAGGGTGGATCTTTCAAATTCTGCAACTACGTCCATGGCACGTAATCTTCTGGCATCTGACCAGAATCGTTCCGCAAAACGAGCCAATTCATAAAGCAGGCCGATGTCGGAACGAATCCGTTCTTCAATGTCGGGGCGTAATACCTTAACGATAACTTTTTCGCCGGTATGTAATGTCGCGGTATGTACTTGGGCAACAGAAGCGGAAGCTAGAGGCGTTGGGTCAAACTCGGCAAACGCTTCGGCAATTGACATGCCCAGTTCTTTTTCAATAATGTTGCGGGCAATTTCATTGGCGAAGGGCGGCACCCGGTCTTGTAGCTTGACCAGCTCATCTGAAATATCATCAGGCAATATATCTTTGCGGGTCGATAAAGCTTGCCCGAATTTGACATAGATAGGCCCAAGATCTTCAAGGGCACGCCTGATTCTGACGCCACGGGAATCCGCTTTGGGCTTAAGCCAATAGCTGGGTGTAATAAAAGCCAAGTAACGAACAGGGCGGAATAAATGGGTTTTTAAAACGATTTCGTCCAAGCCATGAACGACGAGAACCCAGTTAATATGGATCAGGCGTAATACTAATTTAGGTCGGATCACGTGTTACCTTTGTTGTTAGGGTGGGCTTTGCTTTTTATGCCCCATACGCATCAACTTAAAGATATTACAGACCACGAAGACACGAAGTTCAAGAAGAAAAACCAAAGAAAAATCTTCGTGTTCTTCGTGTCTTCGTGGTGAAAGGTCTTAAGTTGATGTCTATGGGACTTTGCTTGTCTTCGTGGTAAAAAATTAAAATTAATTCAGTAGCGTATTTTCAAGTCGTTCAACACGGCTTTGCAAACGGTCAAAGTCGGTGCGTAATTCATCAACTTGGGCGTAAAACAGATCAGCTTCAGGTACCGCCGGTAAGTCGCGGGTTTCTTCCTGAAGAAATTCCGATGCATTAAGTCTAAACGTTTCAATGGACTCTTTGCTCCAGTTTTGACCTGTCCGAAAAAACTGACTGATGTTATGAGCTATTGTGTCGCCCGTGTAACGCGCCAATTGTTGTTCCAGATTAATGTCCAGTTTAGCGAACAGTTCTTGAAATTTTCGACCCGTTTGCATGTCGCCTTCAATTTTAATTTCACCGGAGAAAATTGAACGCATGGGTTTTGAGCTGAGCCCCATTAAGCCAAAGGCGAAAACTGAACCGGTTAATTGCGTATCGGGTTGATCCGGACTGTAATCAAGGAGCTGAATGGAATCAGAAGTCGGACACAGGTAAATGGTTTCATTGAATGGCAAAAGGGTCATGGCAATGATTTTACCGGACAGGGGCGTTAAAAAAAAAGCCCTGTTCTGATCCATCTCAAGAAATTTGTTGAGTGCGATTTCCAACGCACTCATTAACAATGGTTTGATGACCATGCTAAATTTTATAACCTCTATGAACGGCAACAATTCCTTGGGTCATATTGAAGTATTCGCAACGTTCGAGTCCGGCATTCTCCATCATTTTTTTAAGCTCATCCTGCTTGGGATGCATACGAATGGATTCAGCCAGGTAGCGATAACTTTCTTCATCCTTGGCTACAAATTTGCCAATCTTGGGCAGTAGCTTAAACGAATAAAAGTCGTATACTTTTTCGGTGATTTTATCGACAGGATGTGAAAACTCAAGAACGATAACGCGACCGCCCGGTTTTAGTACCCGGTGCATGGAGCGCAATGCAGCGTCTTTATCGGTAACGTTGCGCAGACCAAAAGCGATGCAGACACAATCAAAAGTATTGTCTTCAAAAGGCAGGCATTCGGCATTGACTTGCGCATAGCGTATATTGCCCACCAAGCCTTTGTCGATCAGTCGGTTGCGCCCGGTGCGCAACATCTCGGAATTAATATCGGCCAGAACAACCTGTCCTTCTTTGCCGACACGTTGCTCAAACAGTACCGTCAAGTCACCGGTTCCGCCTGCCAGATCAAGTACTTGTTCGCCTTTGCGGACATTGCTTAGCTGGACTGCAACGCGCTTCCAGATGCGGTGAATCCCCATTGACATCAAATCATTCATGATGTCGTATTGACCTGCAACCGAATCAAATACGCCGCGTACCAGATTGACCTTGTCTTCAGTGGCGACTTGTTTAAAACCGAAATGGGTGGTGTTGTCGTTTGTCATTAGTTATACCGTGTGTTTAGTGATGCTTTACGCTTATGTCCGGCAGCTTCCAGCTTGTTGAGATAATTGGTCCATAATGTTTGATATTCAGAGCCCAACTTATAGAGTAAATCCCAGGTATAAATGCCACTATTATGACCGTCGCTAAATACCGGAGTAATGGCATAATTGCCAATGGGTTTAATCTCTTTAATGGTGACATCTTCTTTATCAACCTGCAGAATCTCTTGTCCAGGCGCATGCCCGACAGCTTCTGCCGATGGTGTGTATACGCGCAGATATTCATACGGCAGTTGATAGACGCTGCCATCATCAAAGCTGACTTCAAGAATACTGGAAACCTGATGTAGTTTGATTTCAGTAGGCCAGGTATTACTGGATTTTACAGTTAAGCGCATACGATTTATAAATATAATTCAGAGATACGAACAGGCTGCAACTACAGTGGTGAAGAACAATGCAGAAGTAGCGTATTGGTATGCCGAGCGATAACATAGCTCGGCATGATACTACAAAATATAACGACTTAAATCTTCGTCTTCAGCAAACTCGGTTAAGTGTTGATCAACATAAGCGGCATTAATAACGATCGCTTTTTCAATAAGGTCCGGTGCATTATAGGAAATTTCTTCCAGTAACCGTTCCAGCATGGTGTGGAGGCGCCGCGCACCAATGTTTTCGGTTCTTTCATTCACTTGCCAGCCCAGTTCGGCAATGCGCTGAATGCCATCGGTGGCAAAGGTTAATGACACGCCTTCTGTGGCAAGTAAGGCTTCATATTGTTCAGTTAATGAGGCATTGGGTTCTGTTAAAATGCGTACGAAATCATCCGCAGACAAGGCACTTAACTCAACGCGAATAGGAAAACGGCCTTGTAGTTCGGGAATTAGGTCGGAGGGTTTGGCAACATGAAATGCGCCTGAAGCGATAAATAAAATGTGATCCGTTTTGATGGCGCCGTATTTAGTACTGACCGTACTGCCTTCAACCAATGGCAACAAATCTCGCTGGACGCCTTCACGCGATACTTCACCGCCACCACCGCCCAATTCAGAACGTTTGCATATTTTGTCTATTTCATCCAGAAACACAATGCCGTTTTGTTCTACGGACTCTACTGCACGCAGTCTAATATCATCTTCATTAACCAGTTTAGCAGCTTCATCTTCCTTTATGGATGCCAAGGCTTTTTTAATGGACATTTTGCGTGATCTGGTTTTATCCGACCCCATGCTTTGGAACATGCCTTGCAATTGACTGGTCATTTCTTCCATGCCGGGAGGTGCCATAATTTCTACGCCCATAGGCGCAACATGCACATCAATTTCAATTTCCTTATCATCCAGATCGCCTTCACGTAATTTCTTACGCATTTTTTGACGGGTAGATTCTTCCGAGTCAGACAACATGCCGGCATCTGCTCTGGGTAATAGAATATCCAACACTTTATCTTCGGCTGCATCGTAGGCTTTAGATTCAACCTTTTCCATTTCTGCTGTCCGCGTCATTTTGACGGCAGTATCGACCAAATCCCGAATAATGGATTCAACATCCCGACCGACATAGCCCACTTCAGTAAATTTGGTGGCTTCTATTTTAATAAAGGGGGCATTTGCCAAACGTGCCAAACGGCGGGCGATTTCGGTTTTGCCAACGCCGGTAGGGCCAATCATTAATATGTTTTTGGGCGTAATTTCATCGCGTAAAGCAGGATCAACCTGCTGACGGCGCCAACGGTTTCTTAGCGCGATAGCGACAGATCGTTTGGCACTGGCTTGACCAACAATGTGTTTGTCCAGCTCACTTACAATTTCTTTTGGAGTCATGTGTGTCATGCTTTTACTCGTTAGGTTCGGCGTCTAGTTCTTCTATGCGCAGATTGTGGTTGGTATAAATACAGATATCAGCGGCTATATTTAAAGACCTTTCAACAATTTCGCGTGCACTCAGGTTGGTGTTTTCCAGTAGGGCGCGTGCCGCTGCTTGGGCAAAAGCACCGCCTGAACCAATCGCCATCAAATCAAATTCGGGTTCGATAACATCACCAGTGCCGGAGATAATTAACGAGGTTCTGGCATCGGCAATGGTCAGCAAAGCTTCCAGTTTACGCAAGGCACGGTCTGTACGCCAATCTTTGGCCATTTCAACGGCGGCTCTGGTTAAATTGCCTCGATGTTTTTCAAGTTTACCTTCAAAGTGTTCAAATAAGGTGAACGCATCAGCCGTTGCGCCGGCAAAACCGGCAATGACTTTATCATGATAAAGGCGACGAACTTTACGCGCGTTGCCTTTCATGACTGTATTGCCCAAGGTGACTTGGCCATCGCCGCCAATCACAACTTTGTCGCCCCGACGAACTGAAAGTATGGTTGTTCCTCTAAACACTTTTATATCCTAAAATTACGAAATACATAATTTTAATTTTACATGGTATCAATATAAAATGTGTGAAAAAATTCAGGAATGGCTATATCGGCTTGATGGATGGCTTGCATTTTTGTGTCAACAGTAAAATCGGGAAAAGCCGGTTATGAAAATTAAACCGCCTGAAAGGAAATAGCTTTTTTATAAGTAAGGTTGATGTAAAGTGAGAAAACGTGGAAGGCGTTAATTGAAAATAGCCAATAGTTAACGAGCTATCCATCACCATAAATTTAGTATGGCAAAAATAAAGCATGACAAAAGCGCCATGTAAGCCCTATCATTTTCGTTTTTTCCAGCTTGATTCGCCGTATGACTTGCGGCATAAGGTTTAAAGCATGTCGATTTGTTCTGTTTCATCTTTTAAATTCAGTTTGCTTGTGAGTGTTATGTTGGCTGGATGCGCACCCACACGGCAAATTGCCATTGATTATCCTTCGGCTCAGGCAAATGATCCCCAGTCTGCACAATTAACCCAGCCCCATCAATTCCAACCGTTACCTGGATTTCAGGTCATTGATGGCGATGATTACTACGTGCGCTTGATTTCGGATTTTGATTTTAAAGGTGATAATGCCTCAAAGAGTGGTTGCAGTAATATGACGCCTTCTTACGAGAAGGGTGATTTGTCTTCTGCGCTTATTTTTACGGTACGCAATGAGGGGCTCAAATTTAATAATGAAGCGCCAGGTTTTTCTTATCAGGCGACATCAGGCAAATGTAATTTTAAATTTGATGCCAAAAAAATCACCCTGACCCCTTGGATGCGTCTGGATTTAGGCAAGGAAACGCTCGTTGATTATAGTTTTATTTCCAGTGCCAACAGTGATGTGGATGTGTCAGGTTTGGTCGGTGATGTGACAACGGCCAGCAATTTATTGGCGTTAACCGGTGTGGGTATGGGGGTTGCCGTAGTAGGGCAGTTTGCGGGGCAATGGGCGAAAAGCAATCCGGCTACCACTGCCACGCCAGCGCCTACGTCAGTAAAGCACAGTTCAGAATCGCATTCATTACCGGCTATTGTTACTTTTTCGGGTAAAACCGGTGCGCTTAATTACACTATTTTTAAAGTTTATGCCGTGGCGGAAGGGGGTATAAATCTACTGGGTTCAGATACCCAGCCGCTAGGCGAGCTAAAAATTTATCCGGAAATCATTCCATCCTTGTTGTTAAAGACAACGCCGGAGGGTATTCCTGATGCGCGGGATTTATCACTGGAAGAAATAGGCTACTCACCTATTAAAACAGGCGCGGGTGAAGTGAAGTTGTTGCAACTGATTGAGGAATCAAAGCATCCGGCCAAACCCAATTTAAAGCCCAACTGGAGTAACTATGAAGAAGTAGAAGCTAATTGCCGGAAAATAAAGCTGGTTATGAAGGATTTGGGTTTTAATAAATTTGATCGAAATGCCTTTATTTATTACTTTTTAGCCAATAACAGTGATTGGACAAATTACAACACACCGCAGCAAAAAGCATTGAGTGGAGAGATTCAGTCCAAAGTAATGGAAGGCTATCGTACCAAGAACTTTGGCTTGTGCCTGATTGCTGATGATTATGCCGTTATGAAAGCCATGGGGTTGCCGGTCAATTTACCGGCAGACTGGAAACAGATTGAAGAGTCGGGGCAGAAAAAGGAACAGTTTTTTACACCGCTTAAATCAATTGAGCGGCAATTGATTTCGGTACTTAAAAATGCCAACAGGAGCGAAATGGAGCAACAGTTGTTTCCTTTGTTGGCGACGGCCACCAATGGCGATGGTAGTGTTTTGTTACAAAATCATTTGGGTGATTTTGGTTTGGAGAAATTATTGGCGCCGCCATTGGTGGAGTCTCTTCTTCTGCCTATACCCGCTTCTGCAGCGGCAACAATACCCAATCCCACGGAGGTAATCCCGCCAGTCCTCGCTGTGTCTGCGCCTCTAGCTACGCCTGCACCCGCTACTATTCCTGGGAGTGGCGTTATTGTTAGCGCACATCAGTTGGTTCAAGTGTTTGCCGGATTATCTATTAGTGAACTTAGTTGTGCCCGTATTCTTTCTGATCAACAGGGTAAGGCAGCAGCTAATGGAGGTATTTTGTTATTTACGACTAAAGAGGGGAGTCCACGCGTCAAAGGCGGGGCAATGGAATTTGAATTTTCGGGTGGAAAAATTAACCGCATTGCTTTTCAGTTACCCACTTATCGGGATTTTGAGCAGGATGTGCTAGATCACCCAGAGGTCGGTGGTTGTCGAATTGATCCGGCTTTTTTGAATAAATTACATTAAAATTGACAGGGTATTAAATATAATCCATACTTTTTGTGCGGTAAATAATTATAAATAAAACACAGGAGAAATGTATGGCTTTAATTACGTGGACAGCGGCTCAATACGGTACAGATGTTGCTTTTGCAGATGACGAGCATAAAATCTTGTTTGATAAACTTAACAAGTTATATGATTTGGCAATTAGTGGTGCAGCCCGTTCTGCAATAGGTGCGCAGTTGGATGATTTAATTGCTTATGTTGTAGGTCATTTTGCGCATGAAGAAAAAGAAATGCTGGCTAAAGGTTATGCAGACTACGAACGCCACAAAGCAGAGCATGTAGCGTTAATTGGTATTTGTGGAGGCTTGCAAACCAAGTTTCATGCCGGTGAAGCAGACGTAACCGAAGAAGTGGGGCAAATGGTTAAAGGTTGGTTGGATAGTCATATCCCCACTTTTGACAAAGCTTATGCTGAAGCTTTAAATAGTTAAACAAAGTCTTCTTTTAACAAAAAAGGCTTGTGGCTTCTTTGAGTCACAAGCTTTTTTTTTGCGCCAAATTAAAATCATCACAAGGACATCTGGTATAGACCGGCATCATAGGTTAAAATCATCCCGTTTTTTGTGATAATTATTACGTAAAGGGATTGGGACGTTTTTTTGTGTCTTGAAATTACGAAGCGATATAACACTTACAAGAGTTTATAACTACTATCGAAAGGGGCTGCTCCGTGAACAAAGCAAAGCAACTATTCGCAGGTCTGATCTTAATGGCTTTAGGGCTAGGAGCAGCGCAGGCGGACTATACGCTCAATTTAATGAAAGGGGTCACAAAAGTCAGTAATGACATTTATGACTTGCACATGTTAATTCTATGGATTTGTGTCGCCATAGGTATTGGTGTGTTTGGTGCCATGTTCTACTCGATTTACCATCATCGTAAATCAAAGGGACATGTAGCCGCACAATTTCATGAAAATACTACCGTTGAAATTATATGGACGATTATACCAACCTTGATTTTGGTTGGTATGGCTATTCCGGCAACAAAAACCATGTTGGAATTAAACGATATTGAAAAGTCTGATATGACTATTCAAGTGACGGGTCGCCAATGGTACTGGGATTATAAATATTTGGATAGTGATATTCATTTTGAAAGTCATTTGGATGAAGCAAGTGAAAGAGTACACAGAACGGTTGGCGCTGACCCACGTTCTGTTCCTCATTATTTGTTAAACGTTGACAAGCCCTTGGTGATTCCGGTCAAGAAAAAAGTGCGCTTCGTGTTGACCTCTGCGGATGTTATCCATTCTTGGTGGGTACCTGATTTGGGTTGGAAAAAAGACGCTAACCCCGGCTTTATCAATGAGGCTTGGACTTCTGTAGATAAAGCGGGCACATATCGAGGCCAATGTACCGAGTTGTGCGGTAGGGATCACGGGTTTATGCCTATCGTAGTGATTGCTTTAGAGCAGCCTGAATATGATGCCTGGGTTATAAAGACGTTGGAGCAGCAAAAACAAAAACCGGATTTGAGTGATCAAAGTAGCCAGCAATTAATGGCGCATGGTGAGTCGGTCTATTTAAAAAATTGCGTCGGCTGTCATCAAATTAACGGTGCGGGCGTTCCTGGTTTAATTCCTGCTTTAACCGGTAGTGCCATTGCGACAGGAAAATGGGAATCTCTAGACGGCTTCTTGCGGGCAGGCACTTCAAAAATGCCAAAATTTGAAAAGTTGAATGGTAAGGAATTTGCAGAATTGATGACCTATGTTCGTAATAACTTGGGTAACAAAGTCGGAGATGAATTACAGCCCAAGCAAGTTGCACTTCCCGATGATGATGACTAAGTCTCTGATATTGCTGTCGACTCACTCTTTTTTAACTATTTTCGAGGTATAAAGTATGTCTGCTGTCGTAGATGAACACGATCATCATGCTGATGATCATCACGATCACGGTCCTGCCAAGGGGCTGTTAAGATGGATTACTACCACCAATCACAAAGATATTGGTACGATGTATTTGGTGTTTGCGCTGGCCATGTTTTTTGTTGGCGGTGCAATGGCCATGGTTATTCGTGCTGAATTATTTGAACCAGGCTTGCAGTTTGTAGACCCTGCGTTCTTTAACTCAATGACCACCATGCATGCATTGGTTATGGTGTTTGGCGCTGTTATGCCGGCCTTTGTTGGCTTGGCTAATTGGCAGATTCCTCTGATGATTGGTGCTGCGGATATGGCTTTACCGCGCATGAACAACATGAGTTTCTGGATGCTGGTTGCGGGTGTCTTATTGCTGGCCAGCACTTTGTTTATGGAAGGCGGTGCGCCTAATGGTGGCTGGACTTTATATCCACCGTTGGTTTTGCAACCGATTACGGTCGGTAAAGCATTGCCGTTTGCTGTTTTCTCTGTGCATTTGTTAGGTATTTCATCCATCATGGGTGCGATCAACATTATCGCGACTATTTTCAATATGCGTGCGCCTGCCATGAAAATGATGGATATGCCATTGTTTGTTTGGACCTGGTTGATTACCGCGTTTTTGTTAATTGCTGTTATGCCGGTATTTGCCGGCGCAGTGACCATGCTGTTAACCGATAAGTTTTTCCATACCAGCTTCTTTAATGCAGCCGGTGGTGGTGATCCTGTGCTGTATCAGCATATCTTCTGGTTCTTTGGGCATCCAGAAGTTTATATCATGATTTTGCCAACGTTCGGTGTCGCTTCTACCATAATCCCCGTGTTTGCGCGTAAACCTTTATTTGGTTACGCCTCGATGGTTTGGGCTACCGGTTCAATTGCTTTTCTATCGTTTATTGTTTGGGCGCATCACATGTTCACGGTCGGTATGCCTATCGCCGGTGAATTGTATTTTATGTATGCCACCATGATTATTGCGGTACCGACTGGCGTTAAAGTATTTAACTGGACAGCGACCATGTGGAAAGGTGCAATGACCTTTGAAACACCGATGCTGTTTTCCATAGCCTTTGTGGTTTTATTTACCATGGGTGGTTTTACCGGCTTGATGATGTCTATTGCGCCCGTTGATTTTCAGTATCACGATACTTATTTTATCGTTGCCCATTTTCATTACACCTTGGTGCCTGCATCGATCTTTATTTTGATGGCCGCCGGTTATTTTTGGTTGCCTAAATGGACGGGGCACATGTACAACGAAAAAATCGGTCAACTGCATTTTTGGTTGTCTGTGATTTCTGTAAATATATTGTTTTTCCCTCAGCATTTTTTGGGACTGGCCGGTATGCCGCGTCGTATTCCCGATTATGCCATTCAGTTTGCTGATTGGAACATGATTTCAAGTATTGGTGGTTTTATATTTGGAGCCAGCCAGTTGCTGTTCCTGTATATCGTTATTGATACGGTTAGAGGCGGTACCGGCGAAAAAGTAAGCGATGAAGTTTGGGAAGATGCAGCCAAGCACGGTCTTGAATGGACCTTGCCATCACCGGTTCCTTATCATACCTGGACAACACCACCGACTAGTGCGCCAACCGAACACGTTCTGGACTCACATTAAGGTATAAAAGATACATTGCCGGAATGAAAGTCGGCAATGTATCTATTGACACATGACTATAAAAAATAAAAATATTTTAACGGCAGTGGTTTTGGTGGCAATCGCCTTGATTCTTTATATGTTTGCTGTGGCACAAGCTGTTTCACCATGAGCGATAATGTCAGTAAGAAAAACCTTAAATTGGCGCGAACGTTGCTGTTGGTTGCCGTGGGCATGTTTGGCTTTGGTTACGCGTTGGTGCCCATTTATGATGTTTTGTGTGAATGGAAATGGATAGAAAGAGATAGACCTGATGATATTAAAAAAGTCCCTGAAGTTGCTTATAAAGTCGATTTGAACAGAGAAATTACCGTAGAATTCATGACAACACTGAATGAATCAACACCTATGGAATTTCATGCAGAAAAAAAACAATTAAAAGTTCATCCGGGTGAATATTATACGGTCAATTTTTATGCGACCAATAAAACTGACAAAGACCTGCTTGCTAGAGCCATAGCCAGTTTTTCGCCGGCTGTAATAAGTAGTTATTTTGAAAAAACCGAGTGTTTTTGTTTTTCGGAACAAACTTTTAAGGCTAGGGAAACTAAAACGTTGCCAATGCGTTTTGTAATTAATCCGGAAATACCGGAGCAATACAAAACCATTACACTGTCATACACATTTTTCGACAATACTGAAAAATCAGTAAAAAAATAAAAGGGGAATTTTATGTCTACAAATACCGTTTATTACATACCGCATAAAGCGACTTGGCCTGTCATTGGGACGGCTGGTTTGATGATTATGCTGGCTGGATTTGCAAATTATTTAAATGGCTCGTCAATTGGTCCTACGCTAATGGTGATAGGTCTGCTTATTTTCATTGTCATGTTGGTGGGTTGGTTTACTTTGCAGGCCAAAGAAAGTGAATCGGGTATGTATAATCATGAGGTCGGAATTTCCTACCGCCATGGCATGATGTGGTTTATTTTTTCGGAAATCGTATTTTTTGCGGTATTTTTTGGCACACTTTGGTATACGCGTAACTTATCAGTGCCTTGGCTGGGTGGGGAAGGCGCCAAAGCAGCAACCAAAGAAATATTGTGGCCTGCTTATGAAGCCGTCTGGCCAACTAACGGCCCCGGCAAAGTAGGCGGTGAATTTGAACCCATGGGGGCTTGGGGTTTGCCATTTTTGAATACCTTGATTCTGTTAACCAGCGGTGTAACTTGTACTTGGGCACATCATGGCTTACTTGCAAAAAATCGCGATCAGTTGATTAAAGGCTTAATGGCGACTGTTGCACTGGGCTTTTTGTTCGTCACTTTTCAAGCTATCGAGTATCATGAGGCTTATACTGAAATGGGTTTGACGTTGGGCTCAGGTGTTTACGGTTCTACATTTTTTATGTTAACCGGTTTCCACGGTTTCCATGTTTGTGTGGGCGCTATTATTTTAAGTGTGGTTTTGTTCCGTACTACCCAAGGGCATTTCACACCGGAAAATCATTTTGCTTTTGAAGCAGCCGCTTGGTACTGGCATTTTGTTGACGTCGTTTGGTTAGGTTTGTTTGTGTTTGTTTATTTAATGTAGCAACACCTTTTCTTCCAAAAAAGCGCTGCCTAACAACAGGCAGCGCTTTTTTTTTGTCGTGATGGCTGGTTATTTACTTAAGGTGTCAGTCTGAGCCGGTTTTTCTGCATGTATTTTTTCACCCAGGCCATGGGGTTTAAAAATCCCTGTTGCAACGGCAATAAATAGAAAAATAAATAACAGGATGGAAAGGCTGATACGAAAAGTCAGTGCTTTAACTGTTTTTTCGGATGACTCTTCGGTTTTATGGTTAATCAAGTGAAACAGGGCTGAACCGAGACTGAAAATTATCAGGATAAAGGCAATGATGACGACGGCTTTGATAATCATGGTAGTGTTATGTTGGATGATAAAATTTTCTCTATTCTCGTTTATTAATGTCTCTGTGCCAATAGGTTAAAGAAAAAAGCATGATTATTAACATTGGGCGTTATTCAATAACCTTAACAAAAGCCCCTACTCTGGCTTATTGCTGTTTATTACCGCTGTTATTGGTGCTGGGAATTTGGCAATTAGGACGCTCGGAAGAGAAAAAAGTATTTCTTGAACAGCAAGCGCATGGCTTGGCTTCAGCCGAAATTATACAGTTATCTAAGGCCGTTAAAGAGGATGTAACCATTCTTAGATATAAAAAAGTCCAGGCAAAAGGTCATTATGATCATGCGCATCAATTTTTATTAGACAATCAAATCAGTGCAGGTAAAGTGGGGTATTTTGTTATCACGCCATTTTTTCTACAAGGTGAAACCCAAGCCGTTTTAGTTAATAGGGGATGGATTCCCTTAAACAAGGATCGAACGGTTTTGCCTGATCTACATATCAAGGATGATCAAGCCGTGGTAAGGGGACGAATAAACAGCTTTCCGGGTGTCGGCATAAAGTTGGCGGGCGCTGAAATACCAACAGACGGATGGCCCTCGGTTGTACAGGTTATAGATAGCCAGGTTTTGGCAAAAAAACTGACTTATTCATTATTCCCTTTTCAGATTGAGCTGGATAAAGACCTGCCCGAAGGTTTTGAACGGGAATGGAAAACAACAACAATTATGTTGCCAGAACAACATACAGCCTACGCGATTCAATGGTTTGCATTGGCATTTACGCTCACAATACTATTTATTTGGTACAGTTTTAAAAGAAATGATGACTAAGCAAGAGAAGAAAAACAGACTATTAATAATGCTTATTTTTGGAATGACTATTATTCCATTTTTAATCGCTTGGGGTCTAAAAGAAAATCCGGCGCTGCTAAAAAGAACAACCAATAGTGGGCAGTTGATCGTACCCCCCGTTTCAACGGAACGGACTGATTTTATCGGTTTTGATTCATTTTCAACTGAAAATATGAGTGAACTGCCCGGACATTGGTTGATAGTTAATGTGATACCTGACACGGGCTGTAATGAAATCTGCCTGGATGCACTGCTAAAAACCAAGCAATTACGACTCATGTTAAATAAGGAGCTGTCTCGCACTCGTCGGGTGGTTATGCTTTTTAAAGAGCCGCCAGCAGCAGTGGCAAATGAATGGTGGTTGAAGGATACGCTGTTATGGCGACTTCGTCGTACTGATAACAAAGAAGATAATGCACTTTTTTTGAGTTTATTACGTGAAGAAAATAAAATAAACGACGCGCTGATAGAGAAACTGATCAGTAATGAAAACAAGGAGTTCGCGCTTAATTCAGATTTGATCAGGGTTAAGCCCAGCGCAGGGTTGACTAAAAAGATAGCGGATATCCGGAAAGGGACTATTCCTGATGGCATGTTGTTTTTAATCGATCCGCTGGGTAATTTAATGATGCAATATGACGCCGGATTTAATACCTACAAAGTAAAAGATGATCTTATGCATCTACTTAAAATTTCTCAAATTGGTTAGTGGTAAATAAAATGTTCAGAAAATTAACTCTATTTGGCGTTTTTTTAACGCTAATCATGGTGATCCTGGGTTCATACCTGCGGTTATCGGGTACTGATGCGGCGCTATTTCTGCCCGATTTTATTAAGCCATTAAGCTATAGCCCTCCTTTTTATCTGACGGCGGCATTGGGTCTGTTGGTTTTGCTATTGAACCTGTTGGCATGGCTTCAACAGCCACGCAAAACACCTGTTATAACGACATCCTTGGCGTTACTTGTGCTGGTTGGCTTACAACTGGTTGTGGGGGCGACCGCAATAGCGGCTATGCCTATCGTTATTACCACGCAAGTCGTGTTGGGTCTGCTAACCTTCGGGTTATTGTTTGGGCTGTCTCTACGCCTTAATCCGGCAATTACCAATCCGCTGAGTGACCCGCGATGCGGTCTTGGCTTGTTTGCCCAATTTGCCCTGCTGGTTTTATTGCTGGAGATTATTTTGGGTGCCTGGGTTAGCGCTAATCATGCCGCTTTAGCCTGTAGTGGTTTTCCGCAATGCAATGGACAGTGGTGGCCGCAAGCGGATTATCAAAATGCCTTAAATTTAGTTAATGGATTATTGACAGGTTACACCGGTGTTATTTCCTTTGACGCGCAGGTTGCGGCTAGTTGGTTGCATAGAGTCGGTGCGTTGCCAAGCTTTTTGGTATTGAGTTTGTTAATGTTCAGGGCCACGGCAACACTGTCGCTAAAGCCGTTAAGAACGGCCGGTTTATGGTTGGGTGTATTGCTGTTTGCGCAGATTGGTTTGGCTATTGTCGGCGTTAAGCTGGGTATGCCGCTATGGGCAACCTTGGCTCACCATATCGTTGGGGCTTTATTAATGCTGCCTTTAATTGCGATCAGTTTTTATAGTCGCTATGGACTAGCGGACATACAGCGTCCGGTTACTGAAAAAATAGAACCCAAACAAGCCGGTATTGAAACGGCTGAGGCAGTCGTGCCTGTTGAGGCTTTTAGGGAAGCCGTTTATGTAGAGCCTGCCCCCGAGTCTTTATACTTACGTCTTAAGTCACAGTTAAAGCGAACCCGTTCCGGGCTTAACGGAATGCTGGCCAGTTTGCCGATAGGTCAGAAAGAAATTAACGATGATTTGCTGGAAGAAATTGAAGCCAGTTTAATCATGGCTGATGTGGGTGTTGATGCGACCACAGAAATAATCAGGCATTTGACTCAGCGTGTTGAGCGGCACCAGTTGCAAGACGGCTTGGCCTTGTCAGTGGCGTTAAAGCAAGAGTTGCTGGATATTCTCAAGCCTTGCAGCCTGCCGCTGCAAATACCAAAACAAGATACACCGTTTGTTATTTTAGTGGTCGGTGTGAATGGCGCAGGCAAAACCACAACTATTGGTAAATTAGCAAAGCGCTTGCAAGCACAAGGACATAGCGTTATGTTGGCCGCTGGAGATACTTTTAGGGCAGCTGCTGTTGAACAGTTGCAAGTTTGGGGGGAGCGTAATAATATTCATGTGGTTGCTCAACATACTGGAGCCGATTCGGCATCGGTTATTTATGATGGCTTGCAATCTGCAAAGGCTAAAGGCATCGATGTGTTGATTGCCGATACAGCGGGCCGCTTGCACACAAAAGCCAATTTAATGGATGAGCTGAAAAAAGTAAAAAGGATCATGGGTAAGCTGGATGAAGCTGCTCCCCATGAAGTATTGCTGGTATTGGACGCGGGAACAGGCCAAAATGCGCTGTCCCAGGCAAAACTGTTTAATGAAACAGTAGCTTTAACAGGACTGGTGTTAACCAAGCTGGACGGCACGGCGAAGGGGGGGGTTATTTTTGCACTGGCCAAGCACACCGGTATTCCCATTCGATTTATAGGCATAGGTGAAAGCATTGATGATTTACAGGATTTTGATGCAGCGCTTTTTGTCGATGCCTTGTTCGTAAAAGATTAAAAAAAACATGATAAAGTTCGTTAATGTAAGCAAGCGCTATCCTGAGACTGGCGACGTATTACGCAATGTCAGTTTTCATTTGCGGCGTGGTGAAATAGCTTTTCTTACCGGTCATTCCGGAGCCGGAAAAAGTACGTTATTAAGATTGATCGCTGTCATGGAGCATTGCAGTCGAGGCCAAATATTATTGGATGGTGAGGATGTTGGTCATGCAAAAGAAAATCAGTTGCCCTACATAAGAAGAAAAATGGGTTTTATCTATCAGGATTACAAGTTGCTTACCGATAGAACCGTTTTTGACAATGTGTCGTTACCTTTGGTGATAGCCGGGTACGGGCATCATGAAATCAGTCGCCGGGTAAGAGCGGCCTTGGATAAGGTCAGTTTGACGGGTAAAGAAAAAAAATACCCGCTGGCCTTGTCGGGTGGTGAACAGCAGCGGGTAGGCATTGCCAGAGCCGTGGTTAACAAACCACCGATCATTATTGCGGATGAACCCACCGGCAATCTGGATCCGGAATTGTCGGCAGAAATCATGTTTTTGTTTGGTCAATTTCAACAGGTCGGCGTTACTGTACTGATAGCCTCGCATGACATTTCTTTAATTACCCAACTAAACCGCCGCGTCCTAAAATTAGACCACGGTCAAATGGTTTCGAGTTAACTTATGAAACGAAGCCATAAAAATACTATCAGAAAAGATCCACCGGCCAGACCGGTCAAACAGGATGTAAGGCAAACCAAAATGGCGGGCGGTGATTTTGTCGATAAATTAAATGCTTATCGAGATCTTCATGCGCATGCGTTGTTTTCCAGTCTGGGTCGCTTGGTCGCTTCGCCATTTACGTCGATAATGACTATAGCGGTGCTGGCTATTGCTATTTCCTTGGCTAGCGGATTTTATATTTTGGTAGTTAATCTTCAGCAATTAACAGGCAGTCTGGAAACCAGTAATCAAATTTCCTTATTTCTCAGGGATGATGTTTCTGATGCACACGCCAATAAATTAGCCGACACTATCAGGCAGAATGCGAGCGTTCAGGAGGTTAAAATAATTACCAGGGATCAGGCCTTGGCTGAATTTAAAACTTATAGTGGTTTTGGTGCCGCAATTAATGCCTTGGAAACCAATCCGTTACCTATTGTGCTTCAAGTGTTGCCTAAAAATACACTGGAAGACAAGCAAGGGCTTGAGACCTTGCTGGATACTTTTAAACAATCACCGGAAGTTGATTTTGCCCAGATGGATCTCCAGTGGGTTGAGCGCTTACAGTCTATTATCGAGGTAGCGCGGCTTTTTGCTACCTTACTCAATTTGATGTTAGGCGTTGCGGTATTATTTATTATCGGCAATACCATACGGTTGGAACTGCATACCCGTCGTGATGAGGTGGTCATTGCCAAATTGGTTGGCGCTACCAATGCGTTTATTCAGCGACCGTTTTTGTATGCCGGTTTTTGGATTGGCTTTATTTCAGGTGTATCGGCGTGGTTTATTGTGACCTTGCTCATGCTGATATTAAGGCAACCGGTTGAAAAACTGTCAGGACTTTATGAAGGTGGTTTCCATTTGCTGTTTTTAAATTTTACCGAAACACTGGGATTGATCGTTATTTCTTCGGTTCTGGGTATAGCTGGTTCGTGGGTGGTACTTATTTGTCAGCTTCATCAGACCAAAGCTGAGTAAAAACGCGCTATAAAAAAATTATTGGCACTCTTGATAAGAGAGTGCTAGAATTCGCAAAAAGTTTTTTCTCAGGAGATACCATGAGTAATGCATTAGCTTTGCCCGTTAATTTATCGGTTGGAACATTTGATGCCTATTTAAATCTGGTTAGGCAAATGCCCAGATTGACCTCTGAACAAGAGCGCGAGTTAACGTTAAGGTATAGAGATGACGGTGATTTGGAAGCGGCGCGAGAATTGGTAATGACCAATTTACGTTTTGTTGTTCATGTTGCCAGGGGCTACAGTGGTTACGGCTTGTCAATGCCTGACATTATTCAGGAAGGCAATATCGGCTTGATGAAAGCGGTTAAACGTTTTGATCCTGACGTTGGTGTACGCTTGGTGTCTTTTGCCGTGCATTGGATTAAAGCCGAAATTCATGAATATGTCATTAAAAACTGGGGCATTGTAAAGGTTGCGACCACCAAAGCCCAACGTAAACTGTTTTTTAATTTACGTAAATCCAAGCAGGATATCGGCTGGTTATCAAATGACGAAGCCATGGCGATTGCAGAGGATTTGAAGGTTGATCTCAGTGACGTTTATGAAATGGAAAAACGCTTGGGCAGTCAGGATATGTCATTCGATATGCCCGTTGACGAGTCTTCAGAAGAAAGTTGCGCGTATCCTGCAAACTACCTTCACCAGCACGGTACTGATCCGTCTGTATTGCTTGAAAATGCTGATTGGGAAGGTCATGGACAGGATTTGTTGGCAGAAGCGATGGCCGGTTTGGATGCGCGAAGTTTGGATATTTTGTCAAGTCGCTGGTTGGCGGATAAAAAAGCCACCTT
>JBAXUR010000058.1:0-19827 GCA_037129595.1 Methylococcaceae bacterium
CTGACGATGACCAAGCCTTGCGCGGCACCTTGGGTCGCTTGTTGTTTAGTGCAGATGACATCAACAAATCGGTTAAAGTTATCTCCGGTGGTGAACAGGGCCGTATGATGTTCGGTAAACTGATACTGCAAAAAAACAACATCATGGTGTTGGATGAACCCACGAACCATCTTGATATGGAATCCATTGAAGCGTTAAATACGGCTCTGGAAAATTACCCCGGCACCTTGATTTTTGTCAGTCATGACCGCGAGTTTGTATCGTCACTGGCGACACGGGTTATTGAACTGACACCCCACGGGATAGTTGATTTTGCTGGTAATTACGAAGACTATTTAAATAGTCAGGCGTAGATCTTTAAAACCACGGATGCCGGTCGGGGTTTGCAACCCCGACCGAAACGTTTAAGGATTTCAATCGCTGTCAAAACTTGAGTGGTAGGGTGCCGCATTGCGCACCTAAAATCGCATCCACTAAACGGTTTTATTTGCACCAAAATTTATTATTTTTTCTATCGGGTGCCTATTGAGTTGATGTCTTTGGCATGGTTGTGGTGCGCGATGCGCACCCTACTACTGATTTATCAGTATGATAAGCTACACGAAATAACAAATGCCAATATCCCGGACTGGCTATTGGGTTTTTCGTCAATTATCACAACACCTACTTATTGCCCATGACTTCTCAAGCCAATCCCTCCAACCTTAATGATTTAATTTTCGATAATCGCTTCATTCGTGAATTACCCGCAGATGAAGAAACTATCAATAATCGTCGTCAGGTTTTCGGCGCTTGTTACTCTCGAGTAAAACCCACTCCCGTGATCAATCCGCAACGGGTGGCTTATTCGACAGAAGTTGCCGAACTATTGGATTTGACCGCCGATGCCTGTGAAGCGGATGATTTTACGCAAGTATTTTCCGGTAACAGCCTGACTGCCGGTATGGAATCTTATGCGACCTGTTACGGCGGCCATCAGTTTGGTAATTGGGCGGGGCAACTCGGCGATGGCCGCGCCATTAATCTGGGCGAGATCGTCAATCAAAAAGGTGAGCGTTGGGCTTTGCAACTTAAAGGTGCGGGGCCTACACCGTACTCCAGAACAGCAGACGGTTTGGCGGTGTTACGCTCATCCGTGCGTGAATTTTTATGCAGCGAGGCTATGCATCATTTAGGCGTACCGACCACACGGGCCTTAAGTTTAGTGTTGACCGGTGAAACGGTTATTCGGGATATGTTTTACAACGGAAATCCCAAAGCGGAGCCGGGGGCTATTGTTTGTCGGGTAGCGCCCTCCTTTACCCGCTTTGGCAACTTTCAAATTTTAACCGCACGCGGCGATGTTGCTTTGCTAAAAAAACTGGCGGACTACACCATACGCACTGATTTTCCGCATTTGGGCGAACCTTCACCGGAAGTGTATATTGCCTGGTTTACCGAAGTTTGCCAAAGAACGGCGGAAATGATTGTGCATTGGCAGCGCGTCGGCTTTGTTCATGGGGTCATGAATACCGATAACATGTCGATATTGGGTCTGACCATTGATTACGGACCCTACGGCTGGCTGGAAAATTTTGATCTTAACTGGACGCCCAACACAACCGATGTCGAACAGCGCCGTTATCGTTTCGGCAACCAGCCGCAAATCGCTTACTGGAATCTGGGACAACTGGCTAACGCCATATATCCGCTCATTGAGCAAGTAGAACCGCTGCAAGAAGCGTTGGCTGTTTATAAGCTGACCTTTGAACAGAACTGGCAAACCATGATGGCTGGCAAACTGGGTCTGAATGCCTTTGATCCGGCAACCGATGGCGACTTATGCACAGAATTGTTGGAACTACTGGCATTGATTGAAACCGACATGACTATTTTTTATCGTCAGTTGGCCAAGATAGATATAGAGCCTTCTGATTATGAAGCAATACTTAATCTTTTAAGCGCTGCTTATTACGTTCCAGAACAAATAACACCAGAATACAAATCCCGTTTAACTGTATGGCTTGAGCGTTACCTTAAGCGTTTAAAAATTGACGGCACATCGGATGACTTAAGAAGACAGCGAATGAATGCCGTCAATCCTAAATATGTCCTTCGAAACTACCTTGCTCAGCTCGCCATTGATAAAGCTGAACAAGGCGATTTTTCAATGGTTAACGAGTTATTGGAATTATTGCGCCACCCCTACAATGAACAACCCAACAAAGAAGAATTTGCCGCTAAACGCCCCGATTGGGCACGGCAACGCGCGGGTTGTTCAATGTTGTCGTGTAGTTCCTAAGCCCTATTGTGACTTTATGAACCGCTAATTCTGCAAAAAAATATTAAAATATAACCACCACGAAGGAGACAAATTTTTCTTGGTATCCTTCGTGGTATTCGTAGTCAATAAAATATTTTGGCTCTATGTGAATCATAATGGGTAAATAATAAAAAATACCGATAGTTACAGGTCTTATTATTAGCTGAAAACGCCCAAGCCGTCATCCCGGCATGGACTGCCGGGATCCAGTGTACAAGGATGTACTAATCGATACTGCATAGTATTTATTAAAATTGAAGCTATAAATCAATTAATTGTATGCTTTGTAATTGCCATCCATGGCAACTGGATTCCGGCAATCCCTGCCGGAATGACGGCTTTACGATTTGTGTTAATATCAGCTTATCATTGCACACACTAAGATTTTTAATTATGTATTATTGTGTCACCCACTGTAAATCACATAGAGCCAATATTTTTTAAACGAGGAGATAATCATGGATATGGGAACCGGATTTAAAATTGTGGCCTTATTGTTATGGCCTTTTTTACTTTTATTTTTATATTTCCTGTTGGATAGAAAAGGCTTTAACAAATGGCTGGAAAAGCTTAAACAAGACGGTTTCAAATGATGTTATTATTTTTGGAAGAAGCATCAGACAGAACAAATTCTGCTGGATAAAACTTTATAATCTCAGTATATCCTGACACAGAACCAACACTAAATTCGAAAACCAACCCGATTTCAAACTATTTTTTGTTCGTTTCTTCGTGGTATCTTTATAGTTTGTATGACATTAATTTTCAGGTGATCTATGAATTTAATTTATCAGAACTTCATTATCCGTTTAATTTGTTTGATTCTTAACTTTTTTACTTTCACGGCAGCCTTGGCCGCTGAAGGAGAACAAACCATGACGTTAAATATCAAATCACCTGATTTTGTTCATCAGGGTGAAATCCCAACCATTTTTACCTGTCAGGGTGATGACAGATCGCCCGCGTTAAGCTGGTCGCAGCTTCCACAAAATACTAAAAGTCTGGCGTTAATTGTTGATGATCCTGATGCGCCTGATCCAGCCGCACCCAAAATGACTTGGGTACATTGGGTGCTTTATAATATTCCACCAACTGTCATGGAATTACCCAAGGCCATCACAGAAAGTGACTTACCCTTGGGCACGCTACAAGGCAAAAATGACTGGAAAGAAACCGGATATAAAGGCCCCTGCCCGCCCATTGGTAGTCATCGGTACTTTCATAAACTCTACGCTCTGGATATTGAACTACCGGATCTGCATCAGCCTAATAAAGCCCAACTGGAAAAAGCCATGGCCGGACATATCTTGGGTCAGGCAGTGCTGATGGGTACCTATAAAAAAGAGTAGTTATAGATTTTCAGATAAATAATTTTGATGCTAACGGATACCATTCCTATGCCATTAAGTTAAGCAGTCAACTGGAGTAAAACCGCTTTAGCTGTTTTTACAGACAATAGCTGAAGCGATTGCACTCCAGTTTTAAACAACTTGCGCTTAACTTAACGACATTGGATACCGTCCCTTTGAGAGACGGTATCTGTGTGCATTCCTAAAGCCACGTCTATAAATACATACCTTGACCACCTCTAAAAATCTACAACTTACCCTATACCAAAATAATTAATGGCACCAATTAAAGGTGTCCGTGGGTTTAACGACAATTTTACCGATAATTTACCCAACAAAGGTGCAAAGCGGCCTTTGGCTTTAAACGTGTCCATAAAATGTCCATTTTGTAAGGCCGGTAATATTTTTGGAGCGATCCCCCCTCCAATATAAACTCCGCCGGTAGCCATTGATTTTAATGCCAGGTTGCCTGCTTCTGCGCCATAAAGCTCAACGAACAGCTTGACTGCTTCAGCACAGCAAGCGTCTTCACCGGCAACACCCAATTTGGAAATAACGGCATTTCTATCAATGCCGCTGTTGTTATCAGGCACATCAGGACAAGGTGCAAAACCCTGGTCACAAAGAAAATCATACAAATGGCTAAAACCAATACCGGACAGGACGCGCTCGTAACTCACATGCTCGGGCGTTTGTTTTCTAAGATAAGCCACCAACAAATCCTGTTGGTCATTTTGCGCAGCAAAGTCAGAGTGACCGCCCTCGGTCGCCATTGGATGATGCTTGCAGCCATCCCAATAAAGAATGGCTTCGCCCAAGCCGGTGCCGGCGGCTATCACGGCAATATTGCCCGTTTGGGTTTCTGCCTTGGGATTTAACTCAATTAAATCATCTTCAGACAAATACAACATGCCCAGTGCCATGGCTTCCAAATCATTTAGCAGCTTTACTTTTGAGGTGCCCAGTTTTATTTTTAGTGCCGAGGCGTCCAACAACCACGGTAAATTGGTCGTGTGACAACGTTGATTAACAACCGGGCCGGCTACACCAAAACAGGCCGATTCAATAACCACATCAGCGGGTAAAAAGGCCGTTAGAATATCATCAAATTGGCGGTATTGTTGGCTTGGGTAGGTTTTTTCCTGCAAGCAGATCAAGCCGTTGGGCTCTCTGTGCAAGAGGGATAATACCGTTTTTGTTCCACCTATGTCGCCTGCTAGTATCACGGTAAAGTCCTTTAATTAGGGTCAAGTAAATGTATTAAAGCATCAATAATATCATTGGCAACTTTATGGGGCGGTAATTGATAAAAAGCCTGCCATGCCAGAGACGTAACTTCTTCATAATTCTCCAGGTCTTCAGGATGCGCTTGTAACCAGCTAATTCTGACGGCATGGCCGATAATAATATCGGTTAATAAGGTATCGTCAATATGAAAAGAACCATTATCCCTAAAAATAGATCCCATTGCTTTTAAAGCTTCTACCGTTAGTTGCCGATAAACGGGTGACTGAATTTTGTTAAGCAAATGATTGACGTGTAACTTAAAACTTTGTTCACCTGCAGTCATCTGCGACAGGGTGTTCTCGCTATCCAGTCTGTTTTTGCTGTTGAGTTTGCCGCCCATCATCAAGCCTTTGCAATGATGCAGTATATCCCAAACACTGGCATAAAAAGCCGTATTTTCCCTGCCAACACTGCCTTGCTGTTCACGCCATTGATACCAATCAACAATGCCACCGGAATCTTTGGGATTCATACTGTTTAAAAAACGCGCACTGGTCAGTTTACGGCAATCGCCTTCATAGTGCAGTGTTTCAGCCAAGCCCAGTTGATCTTCGGTATTACTGTAGTCTTCCAGGGTTTCCTTTAATTTTTGGGACACTTGATAAGGCGGTAAAGAAAGGATTTCGTTAAAAGCCTGATCCAAGGTGCCACAACCCGATGCGCGTTTTTGTCTGACGATAAGCAATTGCAGAATATGCCCTACTCTTATCGTGTGCATATCGGTGAATAATTCCGGATTGGCTTTGATTAACATCCCTAAATAAAGAATCAATTCCTGAATAATAATACGCTCACTGGCCTCCGTATTATAAGTACGGATAAGCTGCAAAATTTCTGAAGAATCAGCGGGGCGCATCAACGTTGCCTTACCGCTGTAAGCGCGACCTAAAGTGAGTGAATGTTGACGAACCAGTATTTCGGTGGCGGCCTGTTCCAGATTAATATCATATTTTCCCAGTAAACCGGCACAGCGTCTAACAATCGTCCAGTCATGTTGATCGCCAGCCCGCTCATAAACTTCTTCAAGCAAATCACCCACACTAGCAACCGTGTCCGGCATCACCATTAAGTCGGGTTGGTAATCCAAGCCATACCGAAGGCTTAGTAAAGTTAATGCTTCCAGTTGGGCATAAAGATTGGTGTTGGTTTTTAATTGCCCGATAAGTACTTCATCGGGAGCAATTTCCCATTCCGTTAATAATAGCGTATCCAAGGGTTCTGATGGTGCGGTATTTAGAGGTAATGCCTCAAAAAAGGGTCGAATGCTTTCTTCCCAAGAGGCCTTGGAGAATTGAAAATCATGCAAATAGTTAATTTTTTCATAACTGGCCGTTTCTGCAAAATCCAACAATGTCCCTAGTTGTAAAACGATACCTTGCGATAAACCTTGTTGCAGTTCCTTGATAAATTCAATCAGCACGTCACAATGATGACTATCCAACATATTTTGTTTTATCGTCATCACCAGCAAAGGATTACCCTGTCTGTCCCAATGTTTATAAATATAGGACAATTCCAGACGCAAGCGCTGAATCAGTAAACGATTATCCAACGCCAGATAAAAACCTTTTTGACTGAGACATTGCGGTAAAAAAAGCAATGGCTCACCTGCCAAATTATACATTTTGGAGGTTGCCAAGGTTCGCAACTGCCTCAGTGGTCGACCACTTAAGCCAATACGGTCGTTTCTGCCGACATGCGTATAAGCCTCGGCCAGTTCGCTGGCTTCCCTTATTTGTATGGGCGCTATTTCAGCAAGTGTTTGCGTGGCAATCCCATAGTTCATTAAGTGCTTCTGTACGCTTTCATCCTGAGCCAATAACTGTATTTGCAGCTTGCAATCCTGATTTTTCTTAACGACTTTGTGTCGCCCCAAAGGATCGATATCGTCACAACTGAGCAAACCATCCTGAATAAGACAACCCAACATAAACAGACTTTGTGCCCAAACCAACGGTATATTTTCGTTGGGAACCCGTTCCTGACTGTGTGGATTGGCTTTTTCTGCAGCAATCAAATCCAGCGGCACCACATAAAGTTCGGGTAATAAGTATTGTCCATTTTGCTCAACCAGTAACGCTTCCAATTTCTGGCGATAAAGCAAAGCCGCTTCGTCATTCCCTGCACATAAATTATTAAGCAGTAAATAAGTAAAAAACAACGGCCATTCACATTCAATAGCCATAAATTGTTTAAGCTCATGCGGGTCGTAATGGAGACGTTGACTGTCTTCTATCACGGTTTGATGACCATCCAACAAGAAGCGTTTACAACCATAGCGGCCTTCCAGTTTTTCACAAACCAGTGCTTCTGTTTTTGCGCGGATGGCTTGATTATCAACCGCAAAAGCCGGAAATCCGGTGATACTGAGAACCGCCGAATCCACCTCTTTAGAAATGGATTCTCTGGGTAACAGCGACTCCAGGGTAATACGGGTTCGGGCAATGTCGTCACTAATGACATGGACAACAGACGCTTGCCCACCGTCTTTGCCAAACAAATTAAAGCCGGACAACGCTTCCAGCGCTGCTTTAGCCATGCCAATGGAACTGGCATTTAACTCGGCAATGCCATGATTAATTTTATGTCCACGCTCCCAGATTCCATAATCGGGGGTTCGGTAAGTGCGGCTGATATAGTGAACCAGATTTTGCACAAAATTAACTTCATCAATGGTAAAGACAATACGCAAACCGGAGGCCGTCATTTGCGCCAACATCAACAAAAATAAAGAGGTCGCATCCAGCTGTAAATGCCCCCATTCATCATCGCCCACCACACTCCCGCCGGATTTGGTGTCGTATTTGGCATGCAAGGCATCCAACGGATTCTGGGATTGCTTAAATTTTTCAACTTTCGGCGCCTGCCGCATCATTGCCGTTAACAAGCCACGCATCAACTTGACAACGCTTTGCTCCAAAACGTAAGTGCGTCCCTGTTGTTCATCCACACGCCGATAAGCCAGCGCCAAACCCCAAGCTGCAAGAATACTGTAAACATTGTCCCTTACCCAGGCATCGGTGTAATTGCCATGTACAGTAACGGCGGTACTGGCAGGCAGCAAACCACTCACCCAATCCTGTCTATCAAGGATAATGCCATGCACCTGCTGGTAGTAAGCATCAAGTTTGTCGTGTGAATCATTTGGTTTCATGGGCTGCAAGGCGTCTATTTTTAATAATCTATTAATTTTATAAGAAAGAGAACAAGCAGATATTATGCCATTTATGGTATTAACAACCGTTGCCGCTTGATACTGACTTATTTATCTTTTATCCGGTAAATAATACCTTATTTTTAGCGGCTATCTGCTTGGCGCACGATGAGTCTAGCCGATAGTTTACCCGTATAAATGCTAAAAAAAGAGCTTATGAAGGTATTAGTTGCACCAAGTTGGTTTTAACTGAAACCCTTGCACTGAAAGGGTGCTAAACAAGGAGGATTTAAAAACTGGCAGCCCCGGTTTTTTAACGGCTACCCATCTGGCAAGTTAAGATTTAAAGTGCTTTTAACAGGCGCTTGATTTACACTGCTATCTATTAAAATCAGTCAACAATCTGTTTTGTAAGCACTACCTCTGCTGATTAATCCTTTGTACCCTCCCTTCATCTTAACCAAGCGGATATTTCCAATGAAACAGCTCACGCCGGAAGGCCAGCAAATAATCAACAACATTGCACAACGTTATAATTTTAGTCCCGATGCCGTCTTCAGTATGTTACTGTCGGTCATCAACGGCAACGGTTCCATGGCCCAGTTTAATCATCGTGAGTTTGGCGGTTCCGGCCAATGGATGAGGGGCGGCATGATTATGTTGGGCGATATGTTCAATAATGGCTTAAAAAACTCAGTCAGTGGACTCTGTCAAGAGCTTGCAAATCTAATTGCCAATCAACCGAATCTCATTCAAACCGGCAGCTTTCAGTCACAGAGCCAAGGCGGACAGCAACAAAGCAACTTTGGCGGTGGACAGCAACAAAACAGCTCAGGCCCCACTGGTCCGGTTAGCTTGTTTGTACCGCCACCGGCCGGTAGTTCCGGAAACTGGTGGCCCATCGGCCTGCAATTTCCAACCAGTACCGGCTCTCAAAATAACGTGCGTTACGCTTATTTTGCCAATATTCACAGACTGGCTATTGATGTCAATGGACAAGTAACGCTATACGATACCCTGGATCATCAGATTGGCGGTTTTTCCCAGCAGCAATCGATAGGAGGATCAATTACTTTTACCAGTCAATACGGACTAGTCGATGTTGGCACGTTACCCATTATTTCTATCGACAACGTACCCTATCAAGCACCGATTCCTTTTCAACCTGAACCTGCCTACATCCAAGCAGCACCTACCTACGTTAAACCCAGCCCTGTTAATACTCAGGAACTCATACAGGACGCAGATATTTTCGGTGCACTTGAAAAATTGGCCAATCTGAAAGATAAAGGCATTTTGACGGATTCCGAATACAGTGCCAAAAAAGCGGAATTATTGGCCAGATTGTAAAATTAATTCCGTTTAAGACATTTCACCACGAAGACACGAAGTTTACGAAGAAAAACCAAAGAAAAATCTTTTTTTTCTTCGTCTCTTCGTGGTCTTTAATATCCTTAAGTTGATGCGTATGGGGTTACGCTTTCGCTAACCCGATGCGGCGGTGTTATTTGATAGCCAAAAAATATCAACATTAGGCATCAATATCTTTATCATCCAATCGAGGCCAGGCCGTTAAAACGGCTTTAACAACTGTTGCCAAGGGAATGGCAAAAAATACCCCCCAAAACCCCCACAAGCCACCAAAAAACAAAATAGCGACTATAATTGCGACCGCATGTAAATTGACGGCTTCTGAAAATAATACAGGAACCAGTACAACGCCATCCAAGGCTTGAATAATGGAATACGCGACAACAATATACATAAAATCATCACCACTTAAACCCCACTGAAAATAAGCGACACCCAGTACCGGAAAAGTAACCAATGTTGCGCCTATATACGGAATAATTACCTGCACGCCCATCAATACCGCCAGCAACATGGCATAATTTAAGTCCATTGTGGCAAAGGTTGCGTAACTGACAAACCAGAGAATAAATATTTCAGCAAATTTACCGCGTACATAATTACCCAACTGTATATCGACTTCTTCCCAGACCCGCACGGTTAAGTTTCTGTTTTTGGGCATAAACTGTAAAAACCATAAAACTAATTCTGTTTTATCTTTTAAAAAGAAAAACACCATCATCGGCACCAAAAACAGATAAATCAAGGCACTGACGATACCCACAACGGATGCCGCAGAAAGCGACAACACGTTTTGACCATAGGTTAGCAATTCTTGCTGAACAGCAAATGTCATCTGTTGAATTTTGCTCTCTGAAATCAATTTTGGGTACATTTCCGGTAAACGCATAATACCGGTTTGAGCATGGCTAATAATCTCGGGAATATTTTGAATCAGTTCGACCGCTTGCTGTGAAACCAGCGGCATCAAATAAAACAGTAAAAATCCCAAACAAGCCATAAAGCCGGAAAACACCAGATAAACCGCTGGCAAACGCGGCATTCCCAACTTTTCAGACTTACCCACCAACCCTTCCAGTAAATAAGCCAGCACAATTGAAGCAAAAACAGGCATCAATATACCGGACAAAGAATAAATCAGCACAAAACTGACAATTAAAATAATGGCCAGCGAAACAGCTTGGGAATTAGGCAAAAAACGTTTAAAGGAATCAGAAAAAAAACGTAAGTTTGAAGAGTGGGCTTGAGTTGTCATCAATAACAGAATAGTTTTTATAGTTGTTTTTATGGATAGCATTCTACAGGCAATACCGTTTTTAAAGGCAAGATGTTTTTCATAAGCCCGATTCATCGCGTAAAATAAAACATAACTAAAAAATAAGGAACAAGCTGTGCAAATTGATGTGTTTAACGGTGATGCCGATGGTATTTGTGCGTTGGTACAGTTACGTTTGGCAAAGCCTGTTCAAGCCAAACTGGTTACCGGTGTAAAAAGAGATATCCATTTATTGGAACATTTACAAGTCCAAAAAAATGATGATGTCACGGTGCTGGATATTTCCTTAAAAAAAAATCGAACAGCTCTGGATAGAATTCTTATGCAAGGTGCCTCGGTATTTTATGTGGATCATCATGAATCAGGTGACATTCCACAACATCCCCAGCTAAAAACGCTAATCAATACCGCGGCAAATACCTGTACCAGTCTTTTGGTTGATCACTATCTTGGCGGAAAATACCGTGCCTGGTCAGTGACTGCGGCGTTTGGCGATAATCTTCTTGACCGCGCAAAACAAGCCGCTGAAACCCTGTCCTTATCTGCAAACCAACTTAAGCAACTTAAAGACTTGGGGGTGTGCATCAATTATAACGGTTATGGTAACAGCATCACGGACCTGCATTTTGCACCGGATTTGCTTTACCGTGAGTTGGAGCTTTACTTGTCACCTTTTGATTTTATGGCCGATAATTATAGTGTCTACGAACAATTATCAACCGGATATGCCGAAGATATGCTCAAGGCCGAGAGGATAAAACCTGAATATCAGACAAATACAGTGAGTGTTTATCTATTGCCCGATGCTGCTTGGGCCAGGCGCATTAGCGGGGTATTAGGAAACCAACTGGCTAATCAAAACCCGGAATGCGCTCATGCCGTGCTTAGTTACAATGCCCAAGGTGGTTATCAAGTCAGTGTTCGCGCCCCCTTAGCCACTAATGCAGGCGCCGATGAATTATGCTCGTCATTTTCAACCGGTGGCGGACGCAAAAACGCTGCGGGTATCAATCATCTGCCTTTTGATGAATTACCTACATTTATTGCCGCTTTTGCAAAAAAATATGCCCGTAAAGTCGACCCTTTTTTTTCTTCGTGTCCTTCGTATCTTCGTGGTGATAAATTTACTTAAACTTTACACAAATTATGTGCATAAGCGTCCAGTGCGTTGATTATATCCATATTACTATTATTGCTGTTTCGTAATTCTTCCAACCGTGCAAGATAAGCATCCAGTGTTATGCTGGCGCCTGCTTGATGACCTGCTAACCTATTCTGGCAAAATTGATTCCATTTTATCTGTTCTTCATGATTGAGTGTTTCGGGGTAATTTCGGGCCCGGTATCTAAACAGCATTTCCGGCAGGCGGCGATCGTTAAAACTAAATTCCGATTTTGCTAACTGTTCTGGGGACGTCACTCTGATTTTTACCATTTTCTGCCGATCTGCTTCAGAGAAAAATCCACCGCTGTAGATGGACAGGTCCGGATCAGCATCCTGGTCGGCGTAGGCATGGCCACTAAACACGGCGGCTAATTTTTCAGCCAAGCCGGTTACGGCTGTTATCTTGTCAATGTGTGTCAAGCACAAGGCCAAATCAATCGCCAGTCGTTGTGCATCATCCGCTTTGATAACAGACACCGGTGCCACTACCGGACATTTGTTAATATGCACGGTTTTTAAAGGTATTCTGGTTACCCCTTCGGGCAAGTCGTCCGTCGCGGTAAAAAGCCGTTGCTGTATGTCTTCTATTGATAAGGTCAGCAGGGGTTCCGGATCAATGGACAAATCGTAAACAATGATGCCATTGGTATTGGTCGGGTGTTTGCAGAGCGGTAATACAATAGCCAGGTTGTTGGTGGCTACGCTATATTTACCGGATATATGCACAACCGGTTTAAAAGTGCCCAACTGGAGTAACTCCAATACTTTGGCTTTGCCGCGATGTTGCAACAGAAATTGATACAGTTTGGGCTGTGCCTGTCTGACTAATTTAGCCATGTCTATCGTTGCATAAACATCGGATAGCGCATCGTGCGCCGCTTCATGGGCGATACCATTGGCGATGGTTAATTGATCCAGTCGCAAACTGGGTCTGCCGTCACCATTAACCGGCCAATTTATACCTTCAGGTCGTAGCGCTCTTGCCGCTCTAACGACATCAATAATGTCCCAACGGGAATTGCCGTTTTGCCATTCGCGGGCGTAGGGATCATAAAAATTACGATACAGCGAGTTGCGGGTCACTTCATCATCAAAACGAAGATTATTATAGCCTAGGGTACAGGTGTTGGGTTGGGCGAGTTGCTGATGTATTTGACCGATAAAGTCGGCTTCGCAAACGCCTTTTTGCTGGGCAAGCTGCGGTGTAATGCCGGTAATTAGACAGGCATCCGGTTGAGGCAGACAATCCGGCGTTGGTTTGCAATAAATAACCAGCGGCTTTTCGATAATATTAAAATCGGCATCGGTTCGCAGTCCGGCAAATTGTACTGCCCGGTCGCGCCGAGGATCAATGCCAAAGGTTTCGTAATCGTGCCAATAAAAGGTTTGGGTATTAGGGTTGCGTTCGGGCATTTTATTAAATGGCAACCAAGGCCCTTAGAACATCTACACGACTAATAACACCGACAAATTCGCTATCCTGAAATACCGGAAAGCTTCTGACAGAAGACTTTTGAAACTTTTCAGCTAAATCCACGATACTGGACTTGGCATCGACACTGATCGTTTCTGTGCTCATATAGTCGCCTACTTTTCCGCTCATACCTTGGTTGTAAACGCTTTCCAAAAAAACCCTCATGCCGTCTTTTTCAGAAAACATGCCGACCAACTGACCTTTGGAATCAATAACCGGCGCACAAGTAATTTTGTGGTCTAATAATTTTTTGATCGCATCAATCACATTCGTGTCTTTGGTTAAGGTGACTAACCGTTTAGCCATGTAATCTGCTACCGTAATTTTTGCCAGCATGATGAATTCCTCAATGTAAAATAACAAGTGTAGTTTACTTAAAAAATTATCCCTGAGTTAAATGCGCTTCTGCATCCATTTTCTTTCTTTTATCGCATTTTTCTACACAAACACATTCGGCCTTGCTCATGCCACCACCACACGAGCCTTTAATGGCGCGTCTGCCAAAAATAACACCGATTGCCATGATGGTTATCACCACCAGCATTACTACAAAAGTTACTAAAAAATAAGTCATGATACTACCTCGTAAAGTCCGCGAAGGTTGACGTAATGTTAACATCAAAACCTTGTCGCTTTAAATCATTAAAAACGCAAGCATGGGCTTTTTTACAACCCGCCTATAACTAAAAAACGAGGATTAGACTAGCCAATCCTCGTTATATTAATACCGTTTGCCCTCTGCCTCAAAATCAACAGAATTCAAGAAAGAGAGTGACGATATTATTTAACCACCAAAGTCATCCAACATAATGTTTTCAGGCTCTACACCATTATCGATCAACATATTAATAACGGATGTATTCATGATTGGAGGTCCACACATGTAGAACTCACAATCTTCAGGGGCTGGATGGTTTTTAATAAACTCTTCAAAAAGTACATTATGAATAAAGCCTTTATAACCGTCCCAGTTATCGTCCGGCAGTGGATCAGATAACGCAACATGCCATTCAAAATTATCATTTTCTTTGGCCAGCATATCAAAATCTTCTACATAGAACATTTCGCGTTTACTACGTGCGCCATACCAGAAAGTGATTTTACGGTTGGATTTGATTCTGCGTAACAGATCAAAGATATGAGAACGCATCGGAGCCATACCGGCACCACCACCTACAAAGACCATTTCAGCTTCAGTATCTCTGGCGTAAAACTCGCCATAAGGGCCTGAAATAATACATTTATCGCCGGGTTTTAAATCAAAGATATAAGACGACATGATGCCGGGTGCTACGCTATCGGGAGCACCGGGAGGTGGTGTCGCGATACGCACGTTAAGCATGATTTCTTTTTCTTCAGGATAACTGGCCATTGAATAAGCACGCAAGGCCGGTTCTTTTACTTCAGAAACAAAACGCCATAGATTGAATTTATCCCAATCTTCACGGAACCGTTCTTCAACTTTAAAATCGCTGTATTTGGCAATGTGTGGTGGACATTCAATTTGAATATAACCTCCGGCCTTATAATTGATTTCTTCGCCTTCAGGTAACTGAAGTACCAGTTCCTTAATAAAAGTAGCTACGTTATTATTGGACTTAACAGTACATTCCCATTTTTTTACCCCAAAGACTTCATCTTCGACTTCAATGCTCATGTCATGTTTTACCGAGACTTGGCATGAAAGACGTTCGCCGTGAGCCGCTTCGCGCTTGGTAATATGCGTCAGTTCAGTTGGCAGGATTTCACCACCACCTGAATGTACAACAACTTTGCACTGAGCGCAGGTACCACCGCCACCGCAGGCTGATGAGACAAACAAACCATTGTCAGCCAACGCCGTTAACAGTTTTGACCCGACCGGCACATGAATTTTCTTTTCATTATTAATCAGGATCTCAACATCTCCTTCTGCGACCAATTTGCTTTTAGCGCCGATAATAACAAATACCAGTGCGATAACAAAAGCCGTAAAAATAATGATCCCTAATAGAATTTCCAGCATTACACTACCTTCTTAAAGTTGGATTCCGGAGAAAGCCATGAAGCCAAGCGACATCAGACCCGCAGTAATAAAAGTAATACCCAGGCCTTGCAAGCCGGCAGGAATATCGCTGTATTTAAGTTTTTCGCGCACACCGGCCATAACCGTAATAGCTAATGCCCAGCCCAAACCACTGCCTACACCGTAGGTGACACTTTCACCGAAATTATAATCACGCTCAATCATAAATAAACTACCGCCAAGAATAGCGCAGTTTACCGTGATTAAAGGCAGAAATACGCCCAATGCAAAATACAACGCAGGAAAGAATTTATCTAAAATCATTTCCAGAATTTGTACCAAAGCGGCAATCATGCCGATACAGCTTAATAATGCCAAAAAACTTAAATCAACGCCTGTTATACCCATCCAGGATAAAGCATCTTCTTTTAACAAGGCATGATAAACCACGTTATTGGCCGGAACAGTAATGGCTTGCACCACCATAACAGCGATACCCAAGCCCATCGCGGTGGATATTTTCTTGGAAACAGCAATAAAGGTACACATTCCCAAAAAGAAGGACAGTGCCAGGTTTTCAATAAAGACGGCCTTAACAAATAAACTAATATAAGCTTCCATTAGTGATGCCCTCCTTCACCGTGCGCAATCGACATAATCTTGAATTCTACTTTTTCAGCTTGAGCAGGTTTCCATTGACGTACCGCCCAGATAATCAAACCAATAATAAAGAAAGCACTGGGTGGCAATAACATCAATCCATTTGGATCATACCAGCCACCGTCTTTAGTCAATTTAAAAACCTCGATACCCAGTAATTTACCGGAACCTAAAGTCTCTCTAAAAAACGCGACGATAATTAATATCAAGCTATAACCCAAACCGTTACCGATACCGTCCATGAAACTTTCCAAAGGCGGATTTTTCATCGCATAACCTTCAGCACGACCCATAACGATACAGTTGGTAATAATCAAACCCACAAATACCGATAATTGTTTGCTGACATCGTAAGCAAAGGCTTTGAGTATTTGATCAACCACAATAACCAAGGAAGCAATAATGGTCATTTGCACAATAATCCGGATACTGCTTGGAATATGGTTTCTAATCGCACTAATCGCCGCACTTGAAAAGGCCGTTACCAACGTCAAGGCCAGCGCCATAATCAGCGAGGTTGACATTTGTGAAGTAACCGCCAACGCTGAACAAATACCCAGAACCTGCAAAGTAATAGGATTGTCATTAACCAGCGGAGCCGTTAATACTTTTTTTGTTTCATCATTTAAAATTGCGCTCATGATTTCACCCCTTTAACCGTTCTTACTTTTTTCAAATACGGTGCAAAACCTTCATTGCTCATCCAGTATCTGACCAAATTAGTCACACCGGTACTGGTTAAGGTTGCGCCCGCAAGACCATCAACCTGATATTGAGAACCCGGCTTGGTGTTGTCTACCACGCCTTTAATCAAGCTTAATGCCGGTTCGCCAATATCCGCTTCAGTAATCAGCCCTTTTTCCAAAGACGGTTGATCTGTTTCGGCATACACTTTTTTGCCTTTCCACAAAGCACGCCAGTTAGGATTTACGACTTCACCACCGAGTCCAGGCGTTTCCGCTTGGTCATAGAAGTTGATACTTTGTACTGTTTGTCCGTCAGCATCCAAAGACAGGAAACCATATAAAGTAGACCATAAGCCATAACCATGCATAGGCAGAATGATGGATTTAGTGATGCCAGCCTCTTTAACCAAAAAGACTTTGGCGAATTTGGCTTTTACCCTGATATGGGCAATATCTTTATCTTTTGGAATAGCGACGCTTTGTGCAGGATCTTTTGCTGCTTTACGTTGATCAAATTCATCTGCATCAACATTTTCAACATAGTCACCTGTTTCCAGATCAACAATCTTGGCTTCGATTTTTTCAGAAAATGCCGCGTTGATATCAGCACCCTCTTCCAGTAAACCCGCAACATCAAGAATATTCTTCTTCATATCCGCTGCTTTGTTGTCTATTTGTAAAGGCTTTAAAGCAACCGCAGCAAATGAAACCAAAACCGCACAAACGAGACATAGCGCAACCGCAATGGCAATCGTTTTTTCCAGACTGTCGTTACCTAAGGCCAGAACTTTGTTTTTATAAGCGTCAAATTTCTGGTAATAGGCGTTATTATTGAGAGCAGTACACAATTTTTCCATGTGTTCACAAGACTTTTTATTATTAGGCATGACGTTTCATCCTTCTTCTAATATTGGCCTGAATGACGAAATAATCAATCGTCGGCGCAAACATGTTTGAAAATAGAATGGCCAGCATAATACCTTCCGGAAACGCAGGATTAACCACTCGGATTAACACGGTCATACCACCGACCAGTGCCCCGAATACCCAACGACCTGTATTGGTCATTGCCGCACTCACAGGATCGGTTGCCATGTAAACCATACCAAAAGCAAAACCGCCTACGGTTAAATGCCAATACCACGGAAAAGCAAACATGGGGTTGGTATCACTGCCAATCACGTTAAACAGCGTAGCAATAGCGACCATACCTGCAAACACACCACCCATAATGCGATAGGACGCAACACGGGTATACAACAGGAAGGCAGCGCCAATTAGAATCGCCAAGGTTGATGTTTCACCCAAACAACCGGGTTCAAAACCAAAAAATGTTTGCATCCAGCTATAATCAGCCGCATAAACAGCATCAAGACCACCGTTTGCAGCCAAACCCAATGGCGTTGCCCGGGTATAGCCATCCACTGCGACCCAAACTGAATCTCCGGTCATTGATGCGGGATAAGCAAAATATAAAAATGCTCGTCCGGTCAAGGCAGGATTTAAAAAGTTTTTACCGGTACCACCAAATACTTCTTTACCGATAACGATACCGAAAGAAATACCCAAAGCGACCTGCCATAAAGGCATATCAGGCGGCATAATCAAGGCGTACAACATGGACGAAACCAAAAAGCCTTCATTGACTTCATGGCCGCGAACGGTAGCAAACAATACTTCCCAAATACCACCGATAGCCAAGGTAGTGATATAAATTGGTAAAAAGTATAAAGCGCCGTGAGCCAGGTTGGAAAAAGGATTCATGGTGCTATAGCCGAACAATGTCATCGGGATACTGCGCCAGTTATCTATTTTCTCAAGACCCATGGTGCCCATTGCCAAATTGGCCTGGTAACCGGTGTTATACATCGCCATCAGTACACAAAACAGCGTTGCTATCACTACAAAAGTCATCGTCCGTTTCAGGTCATTACCGTCACGAACATGCGTTGTGCCGCGAGTTACATCAGCGGGCGTATATATGAAAGTATCCACCATCTCATAGAGACCGTAATACTTGGCAAACCGACCGCCTTTTGTAAAATGCGGCTCTATGCTATCTAAAATTTCTCTAGCCGACATTATCCTTCCTTCTCGATTTTAGTTAAATTCGCTCTCAGCACAGGACCGAAGTCATGTTTACCTGGATCCACAAATGTAAATAAGGAGACATCTTCTTCATCAAGTTCCAAACAACCCAACAACTGCGCCTGGTCTGAATCACCAATCACCAATGCTTTCAGTAACGGTGTTGCCAAAATATCCATAGGCATAACGGCTTCAAAAACGCCAACAGGCACAATCGCCCTGTTACTGCCGTTTTTATCCGTGGTTAATGGGAAAAGACGATTGTTTTTACGATCAACACTGGAGGTGTAAACATTCAATGCGGAATATTTATCTTTACCAGCCACAATCCAGCCAAACAACTCACGGGCACGACCTTCTTGCAAGGCAGAAACCTGGTTGCTGTAACAACCTAAATACGCAGACCAATCTGTTGCCGTATGTCCGTACAAGACAGAACCGGAAATAACCCGACTTTCAACGTCATCCAACAACTCACCAGCAACCAAATCATCGGTATTAGCACCCACACGCGTGCGAATCAAGCGTGGATTTTTTACAGTAGGGCCCGCTAAAGAAATGACTCTTTCGACATTCAATTTACCGGTTGTAAATAATGCACCGATTGCTATAACTGCCTGATAATCCAAGTGCCACACAGATTTAGTGATATTAACGGCATCAATAAAATGAATATGGGTACTCGGCAAGCCAGCAGGATGCGAACCTGAAAACTCAGCGACTGTCGCTACATTACTAACAGCAATATCTGCGCCTGACGCTTTACAAACGTAAGTTTTACCCTCAGTCAGCTTGGCAATAACAGCCAAACCATTATTAAAATCGTTTGAACGTGTTCTTATAGCCACGGCAGGATCGGCCGCTAAAGGCCTGGTGTCAATAGCCGTAACAAAAATAGAGCTGGGTTTGCTATCTACAGCAGGCGTTTTTCCATAAGGACGTGTCCTTATCGTAGTCCACAAACCTGAAGCCAACAGATTTTCTTTAACCTGTTCAGCCGTTAGATTAACA
>JBAXUR010000059.1:0-19002 GCA_037129595.1 Methylococcaceae bacterium
CGTTAAATCCTTCCGATTAAACATTTAATTTTACCTGTTAAACATTAAATCCTTCTTATTCTTCTTAATAAGGTATCTGGTTTGAATACTAAGTGTGGTCAGTCTTGGGCAATATGCCAAGGTCTTAATCCCTTCTTAATAAGGTCTCTGGTTTGAATACATTGAAAGGGTTAAAAGCCCAACTAACCGGCCGTCTTAATCCCTTCTTAATAAGGTCTCTGGTTTGAATAATAGCAATCTTGCTATGTCTAAAGGGAAAATATTGTCTTAATCCCTTCTTAATAAGGTCTCTGGTTTGAATCTAAAAACCCAAGCGCTACAGTTAAACAAATAGGTCTTAATCCCTTCTTAATAAGGTCTCTGGTTTGAATTTATGCCATTGCAAAAGCTGATTATAATACTAGGGGTCTTAATCCCTTCTTAATAAGGTCTCTGGTTTGAATTTACAGACTTTTTAGCCTTGGCTGATTCGACTTGTCTTAATCCCTTCTTAATAAGGTCTCTGGTTTGAATATTACGGCTGACCAAGATAACACGATTTGCAGGTCTTAATCCCTTCTTAATAAGGTCTCTGGTTTGAATAGCTAGGCATTCTTTTTCCCTTTTCTTTCAATAGGTTAGCGGGGTGGTTGACAAGGTTTTTCATTTTTAAAAAGTTATCTCTCATTGGTTAACCAACGTTGTAAGTGCTGTTGCAAATTTTTAAGCTCGGTTCCGCAGCAAAGTTCAATAGCAAGCTCTTTGGCTCTTGCACGACTGGACTTGTCCAGGTGATTAAAACTCACCAGCATGGCGCGTCCTTGCAGACCGCCCATTAAATCGCGAAGACTATCCAGTTTATACAGTACATCCGCATCTTTGTCTTCTTTAAAGCGTTGGGTTTTGCATTCGATCAGGTGCAGACGGTTGGCTTTGATAAGACCGATATCGATTTCGTTTTTAACCACAGCACGCCCGGCCGGTTGTCGTGCGAGATTAATGTTGCAGGCGATATCTTGTATGCCCATGATTTTTTTAAGGTTAAGACACAAAGCATAGGTGTGCATTTCCAGCCAACCGCCATTGGTGGTAAAACGGGCGTTTTCATCAACAAAGCACAGATTGTGACCCTTAATGTTGCAAAGCCCTGCCGCTTCAAACAGCTCCAGCAACTCCCATAGCAATGGCTTGGTTTGTGGGCCGGCTTCAATTTCGGTGGTTAACTGAGGGTTGTCGGCTTTCAGCGCCAGATAATTAAGCGTGCCCAGTTCGCCCGCATAGCGGTCATAGTCTGTCAAAAGCTGTTGCGTTAAGTGACGAATAGGTTCTTTAACGCCGGTACGATCCAGTGTATCTACCGGACTGCCATACGCCGTCAGGTAGTCTTCAAGCTTTAAGCGGTTGGACAAGTCCACGTCCGGTTGTTTGGGCGAGAGCCAAATCAGGCGATCGTGTTCAGGGTGGACGTAAAAAACCGGAAGTTGGCAACTACGAAAGGCTTCATAGGCGGCAATACTCATCAGTTTGGTGCCACCGGTGGCGTTAAGTGCAATGCCACCCTCCGGGTATTGGGTAAGCAACAAGTCTTCCACTTGCTCCCTGATGCCGTCTGCATCCCAGGGATCTTCTATTAAACAACGCTCAACGCTAATGCCGCGCGGTTTGAAGATATTCTCCAACGCATTACTGCGTTCCAGCATGTTGGCGCTGACCAGCATGACCACTTTTTTGGGGCGCAAGGTATCGTCAAAAATGGGCGTCAGGTTGGGTATCGGTTGGGCAGATACCAAAATCAAATGGGTGGTAATCGGCATGGCAGGTTCCGTGTGGTTAGAGGTTGGGTTGTTTGTAGGAGCGACGCCCTCGTCGCGATTTTAACTATTTGATTCGGGGCATTCGCGACGAGGGCGTCGCTCCTACGATGCATTGGGTTTGCTCAGAAAGGATTTGATACCGGCATTCGCGACGAGGGCGTCGCTCCTACGATGCATTAGGGTTGCTCGGAAAGAATTTGATACCGGCATTCGCAACGAGGACGGTGCTCCTACGGTGCATTAGGGTTGCTCGGAAAGGATTTGATACAGTTGAGCATCAACCTGTTTTAACAGGGTTTCTTTGCTGCTTCCTGATAGAAAACTATGAACAAAGCCTTGTTTGATCATGGCTAATACGTCCCATAAATTAAGTTGATAGTGGGTCATTGCGGCGGCGGTCAGGTATTCATCAGCCAGTGTGGTGCGACTGATACCGGGGTTATCGGTGCAAAGGGTAAGCGGCAAGCCTTTGTTCCAGAGTTCAAGCAAGGGATAGGGCGGATAGTTTTGGCTGATCGGGTAACGGGGATCATAAAAGCCGACCACTTCGCGGTTGGAACTGGGGCAAAGTTCCAGACAAATATTTCGATCGCGAAATCGTTGCGCCAACAGGTCGTTATCGTTAAGCGTCAGGCCGTGCCCGATTCGGTCGGCATGAAGATGATAAGCAGCTTGCCAGATGGATTCAGCAGGTTCGCCTTCGCCGGCGTGGATGGTAATCGGCAGGCAATACTCAAAGGCTGGCGTAAACAAGTGGGCTATTTGTGCCGGTTGAGCTTGTTGTTCATCACCCGCCATATCCAAACCCACTACAAAATCGGGTAGTTGCTGTTTGGCGGTAACCGATAAATTAATGGTTTGTTGTAAATCCTCTGTGGTCGCTCTGCGATCGGCAATAATAATAAAACGAAATTGCGGTTTATGTGCCATTGGCAAGCTTGCCAGGGCGGTCGTCAGCGCTTGATCAAACTGTTGTAAAAACGCCAGGCCGTCACCGTATTTTTGCGGACTGCCGCGCAGTTCGACATAAGCCAACCCTTCGGCAACGGCTTGTTGAACGATGGCTAACGCATAAGGCTTGATACTGGCGGGATGACTGAGCAAAGCCGAACCGGTCAGCTCGCCGGGGCGTTCATAAGCCGTAAAGCCATAAGGATGATCTTTTAACGCAAAGCGCGGTTCGGTAGCGCCCCACAGATTATGGTGTAATTGTTCGGTACTGGCTTGTAGCAACAAAGCGGCGCAGTTATGGCTGCGAGTGAGCGGATTTTTAAGTTGCTCAGGCCATTGCCAAGGCCAGTCTGCTGTGTTTAGCAAGGGTTGGCAGGTTTGTTGTGCTTGTATTTGTTCAGTCGTGCTTAAACTTTTCCATATCGCGTTGGCTACTTGGCGTTGGGCGGCCAAATCCAGACAACCGCCCAGATGACGATGAAGATCGGCTTTGGGCAGGCTGATTAACCAATCACGGTGCTGATCGGTCAACTGGGTGTTACGCAACTGGTCAATACGGCGTGGCGGCAAGCGGTAAAGGCTGCGCCAGTTTTCGTGGCGCTCGTTTCGACTGATTTCCAGTAAATAATTACCAAACAGGCGGCTGCTGGCTTTTTCTCTGGCAATTAATTCTTGTTGTAAACGGGTATTTTCAACCGACCAAATCAAAGGTTGATTAGCTTCGGCTAAGGGTAGCGGAAAACGGTCACTGTGGACAGGTTCTGCCTCATCCATTTTTATATCCAGCAAATCACTCCGTTGGTTTTGTCCTGTCACCAGAGGCATAATGGCTTGGCAACAAGCCTTATCAAAAGGGCGGGTAAACAATTCCGGTGACGCTTGTTGCAATGCGGGTGGCATATTTTTGTATTCGGCTCCAATCACATGCAGCAACGCTTGGCATCCGAACAACGAGGCTGCCCATTGCATATCGGCGCTCATGGTTTTTCGGCCGCCAGCAAGCGACAAAACCACTTGACCGCCAGTTGCATAGTCATGGGCTTTAAGACAGGCCCTGACAATCAGTTCACGCATTTCAAGGCATTCTTGTTGATTATCGAGCTGATCGGTTTGTGCGGCTTGCCATATCCTTAATGTCGGTGCGTGCAAACAGTGCTGAATCCAGTTTTGTAGTAACAGCAGGCTTTTTTGCGTTTGTTCGCCTTGCGTTGTGCAAACCCATATTTCATCAGGCGCTTGCAGTTGATAATGTAAGCGCAGCGTTTCAAAAGCGGCCTGTTGCGGGTGCTGTTGGTACAGTGGCAATTTTTGGGGCGCTAAAAACGCATAGGCTTCCGGAATTACCGCCCAACTGGCACCGAGAGTGCAAAGCAGGATATTTTTTGGGCAAGTGGTCTGGGTCATTTTATGATTGCTTTATAGTTTAATCGCGACGAGGGCGTCGCTCCTACAGGTACCATAACTTTTAATCGCGACGGGGGCGTCGCTCCTACAGAAGCTAATGATGCTACTATTTGTAGGAGCGACGCCCTCGTCGCGAACAGACCTGCTGCAATTTAGTTTTATAACCATACTGCATCCCAATGGGGATAATCGCCAATCCGCTCAACCAATCCAGCTCGTAACGGATTGGCAACAATATAACGGGCCGTTGCCTGAAGATCATCTTCAGCACGTAAAGCATGATCATGGTAACCTGCCTGCCAAAGCGGCGAACCAATTATTCGCGATGAAATGGATTTAACACCTTGCACCACCATAGCCAGTTGGCGCTGCTCACCGAGAACCATCAACCAATGCAAATGATCCGGCATAACGACAAAAGCAAGTGTTTCGGCGTGCCGTTCGTTTTGTAGTACCTTGATTAGCTGTCTCCCCTTATAAAAATCAGCGAACACCGGTTGGCGATTTTGAGTTACCGTTGTAATTAGATAGATCTGATTATGTGAGCTATAACGCCCTTTACGCAAATTTTTGCCATGTGCCGGTGTTGGAATGTTTAATCGCGACGAGGGCGTCGCTCCTACAATTATATCCTGTGAGAGTAAGGCTCCCATCGCTGCAATTAATTTCATAATTATCTCCTGTAGGAGCGACGCCCTCGTCGCGATTAGATAAAACAAATCATCCCGGTTATTCCTGCAACTGCCCGCCATCAAGCTTTTTTAATGCGTAACCTTCTAAACAAGCACCGCATTCAATCATCTGTTCTACCGTTAATTCTTTGCCTCGCCAGATTGACCGGTAAACTGCCGATGACAGTATCACCGGGGTGACGAGTGATAAAGTAAGTGGTCATGGTTGGTTTTTTAGATAAGACAACACTTTTTGACTACGGTCTTTCAATTTCTTTTTTTGCTTATTGTCTCCGGCAAAGTCAGGCATCCATTTACCGGCTTGTTCCATTAAGGCTTTAATTTTTTGGGCAACAACGTCTGCATCGGCATCTTGCCAACGACCTTTTTCCAGCTCTGCCAATAAACGGGTATCGTGTTCCGTTGTTTGAATGGGTTTAAGAAAGCCTTCGATTTCCTGGTCAATAGGGCTAAGATTTGCCAAGCGTTTTTGATCTTCGGCTTGCTGTAGGCGCAATTTTTCTGCCTCTTGCTCTTCTTGTTGTTGTTTTTCCAGCGCTTGCTGTTGGTGTAATTGCGCTTGTTGTTTTAGCGAATTTTGCTTGGCTAACTGCTGTTGCATCCATAAGGTTAATGCATTGTTATCATTTTCCAGCCAGTGTTGAAGCGGGGTGTCCGGTTCTTGGGGATTGATTTCTACCAATACCCAGCCAAACGGTAACATGTCCTGTTTGTTGCTAATATCATCAGCGGCCAGCCACCAGGTTTTCGGTTGGCTTTCCTCTTTTGGCCGCTCTCCCCTGCCTTGCATAATTTTAATTTTACGCACGCCATTAAGCGTTAACGCCTCGGCACCACTGTGCCTGCCAACGCGCAGTAAAAACGCCTCGCCGTCATGTAGACGCTTGGATAAACCGTTGTCCAACAAGAGTTCCATTTGGTCTAGCCAAGCGGTTTTTAGGTAGCCCCGCTCTTTAATGGCATTAAATTCTTGCCAGAATAGCCCCACATAAAAATCGTTACAGGCTTTGGCAATATCTTTTGCCGTCCAGTGCAATTCTTGTTTGGGCAGCTTGCGATTATGTTGTGCAACTGACTGGGTATTAAGCAACGTTAAACTACCCGTAAAACTTTGGTAATGATAGGGGGCCACACATTCCAGCAGTTGATAAAGATTGCTGGCTTCTGCTTGTGATTTAACTAAATTGCCGTCTTTAAAAACAGGCTTACGCTTGCGATTAACCGCAAATTGTACCTGACAAGCCGGTTTATCCGAACTCCCCTGCCAGCTCGCATCAGCGATAGAGACAAGACGCATGGGATCAGTATCGAATTTACCCTCAAACAAGCGCTCCTGAAGTTGTTGGTTGCGCTCGTTACGGTTTAAGGGTTTTTCATTGTTAATGCCATCTAATAAGGCTGTCCGAATAGCGCCTTTGATGCTACTGCCCGGTAACAACGGTTTACCATCAACCGGATTGTAAAAAGTGCGCTCAATTTCCAGCTTGTTAATGACGCGTCTACCATACCCTTCTTGCTGGGCAGTCTTGCCTATGCGTTTTTCATACAATGTTTTAACGCCACTGGCAATAGGGACAGGCGGCATGGCGTAGGCCAGTAATTTTTCGCGATGGTTATGGAAAAATGCCTGCACCTTGGTCAGCATCGTGTCATCCGGCTTGCTATTGACTATCGCTAATAATTGCTGTCTGTCGCTCTCACTTAAACCCGCCAGCGCTGCGCCGCTATCAAAGCTGTATAAAGCGCCCGCCTCGTCGTCAATCACATAATTACCGGGCTCATAGCTTTCATCGGCACCGATATTTACGGGTGAAAGTGGGGTGTACTTTAGCGTGTAATGATTTAAAAAATGGGTCATGGGCAATCCCTAAAATTAACATTAATCGCAATCACTGGCGCGTAGCCCTGATGAATAGTGGTCTTGAGGGTTTTGGACAAGTCACCGTCACCCCCAATGCCTTGACCGATAAAACCGGACGTGGGCGGTGGGGTACTAAAGACGGCGGCAGTTTGTGCCAATAACACCGGATTTTTAAACGGCTTGCCTTCTTGATGAACCGCAATATCACCATGCCGGCCAAAGCGGGTAAACAGTTGATAATAACTATGCTCGCTATCAAACCCCAAACCTTGCGGCGCACAGGGAGCCAGCGTTAAGCAGGCATTGGCGTTGTCTTGTACCGGTAAAGGCTGTTCCTGAAAAGCATCAATTTGGAACTTACCCATGCCAATACTGGCATCTTTGCCAAAGCCAAAAGCACCGATGTCAGCGAGGCATTGTCGGCAGTCTTCAACACTTAACCTTGCAGTATCCAACAACAGGTATAGCGTCCAGCGCAAACCGGGAACAAACCACTCCTGTTCAATGCTGTAAGGCGCAAACCCCCCTTCGCCGGTGGTGTTGGTCTGGCGATTAATAGTGTTGTGCGGTTGCGGGTGTTTTTCGCTAAGGCTGGTGATATTTAATCGCGACGAGGGCGTCTCTCCTTCGGGTTTATGGGTTATCGATGCGGCAATGGTTTTGGCATTAACGGCATGACACAGCCATTCTTTAAGCGGCTTTTGCAGTTCGGTTTTTGGCAACCAGGTACGTTTTTTTACTGCTTTACGATCTTCGCCTTCCGGAAGCTGGTAAAAGCAGCCGGGTAATTTTGGCAGTGGCAGATAACCGTCCGGAAACGCATCAGAAACAACAGCAAACGGTTGATTGTTGGTGTAGCCTTCGAGGCATTGATTCAAGGCTGCTTCGCCCAAACGATTACGAATCGCCCAGCAGAGCTGTCCAAAGAGCGTGTCGCCCTTGAACGGCGTGGCAAACGCCGACAATGGGGTTAGTGTCACGCAAAAGCTTTGCATTAGGCCGCCTCTTCTAATTTTAACTGGTCGAGTTTGACTTGAAAATCTTGTCCATCCAGTTTTAGGTCACGGAAGGCAATTTTTCCGTAGCCGCGTGAACCTGAACCACCCAAGCCGGTGTATTCCAATAATTTAAGCCCTACCAGTAGGGTGTCGGTCAGGTCTTCATGGTCGTGAACGCGGATGGTCAGGTTAAAGTCAAATTTGGCGGTGGCTGGAACACGCTCTGTGTTGCGTGGATGCTCGGCTGTACCTTTGATACGGTCGATGGTATTTTCCATTTTTACTTCAGTGAGCAGCAGATTTTTCTCGTCCATTTTTTTGACCCATTCCGGATCTAGCGAACAATCCCAAAAAGCCAAGCGACTGGGCCCGATTTCGGCGAGTAACTCTTGAGCAACATCACCATCGGGCGCACCTCCAAACAGTTTGATTAAGGCTTTGGCTTTATCCAGTATTTTGCTATCCAATTTTTTTAGATGCTTAAAGCTTAAAGGTTGACCCTCTGTTTGACCGACGACACCCAGTTGCCACTCCAGCAAGCTGCGCATTTTACCTTTAATGCTGGAACCGGGAATATAAGGCTGTTGGGTAATCGGGTTGGTGATTACCGGGTTATCGGTACCGCCAATATGAATTTCGGTATTGCCACTGCCGATATGCAAGCCGCTGAGTAATTCAATTTGGCCGGTGAGTTTTTGAATGTTGGTAAGTTGCATGGTTTAAGTATCCTTTAGTCTTTGTCTCTTACTTGTTTGTAAAAGCCCATGAAAGCTTCCATGAACAATTTGAAAGTATGTAATGTTTCCGGGTTGATAACTTGTTTTAAGCCATTATTAAGCAAGCTGACAAAACGAAAATCAACCAGTTTTCGGCCTTCTGCATAAGCGACTTTGGCGTTGAGCATGCGAATAAAGGGCAGATATTCATCGAATTTTTCCGGGCGCATCAACACCTTGTTATCCCATAGCACTATTTCGTCATAGAACTTTCTGAGCTGGGTTGATTTATTGACTCTGTCGCCCCCACCTGCAACTTCTGTAGCGGCCTCTTTAGCAATGCTGTTGAACAATTCCGGGTTAAGCTTTTCGTCGGTCTTGCTGAGTGTAAAGTCCATGCGGGTCTCCTTTTTTGATGATTTTTGATAATCTGTTTTAAGTTTTAAATCGCGACGAGGGCGTCGCTCCTACGACTTGGTGAAAAAAACTACACTGTAGGAGCGACGCCCTCGTCGCGAATATAAATGAGTCAGCGCTGCTGGTACAAATAACAAAACAGCGCCACCCGATAATTGCCGCCGTGCCTTATAATTCCGGCATTGGCAATTTCTTCGGCGAGTTCTGCTTGCCGCCGTTTACGCTGGTCTTTGTCGAGTTGCTTGTTGCGCTCCAACATACGCACGGTGCGGTAAGCAAAATAGCTGTGCCAGATGGCATTTTCAGGTTTTTCATAAACCTTTTCTGCCATGTTAATCAGGGTTAATAATCCGTAAACGTAGCCGGTACTTAAACTCATTTCCTGGTTTAGTTGTTGTAAACGGTTCCTACGGGTTTCCAAGGCGGTGAATTGATCCCAAAACATGGGTTGGTTAAAGCAGGTTACGGCGTTTTTGGGTAAGCGCGTTAATCGCGACGAGGGCGTCGCTCCTACAGTCACACCAGATGGATTATGTGCTTTGGCTTGTTCCAGCGCGGTTTCCGCCATCTTGCCCAACTGGTTTATCGGTAAACCGGGCTTGGTGGTGCTGATGCCTGCGGAAAAGTGTAGCTCTGAATTACCTGCGACATAGTGTTGAAAAGCTTGTCGCATTTTACTGGCTAGTTTAATTTGTGACAGCCACGGACCTACCAAAAAGAAATCATCACCACCGGCAAACACGGTATAGGTGTTTGGGTATTCTGTTTTACAAAGCCAAGGCAGATAGACAGTAAAAAAAGCGTTAATTTGGCGTGACAGCGCCGCAGTTTTACTAAAACTGACATCATCACTCAAGCCGTTTTGAAAGATCATGCCCAAATTATCGACATCACCCTTTAAGCTTGATAAGGCGCTAATACCAAGCCATTGATGATTGTCCTGTAAGGTTTGGTCTTCGCAAGCGATATGGTTAAAGGTTTTTGCTTCGTCTAAGTCCAGCTTTTCTTCACCATTATATTTGCCCAAGGCTGCTTCAGCTTGGGCTTTATCATCAAATAAAGGGACATAAGCGTTGATAGTGCGACGAGCATAACCGTTCCATAGGGCTTGATTTGCTGATTTTGGTAAGGAAAAATCCCAAGCTCTGAGTAAGTTGCCGTTTTTGGCTTGTTCGCCGAATTTGCCTTGTGCATCTTCATTTTCTGCGAAGTTGATGTGATAGCCAAAAACAGGTGTTTTTAAGGTACTGGTCATGCCTAATGATTGCCGGGTAATTAGTATGCGTTCTCTTCGTGTTAACCATTTTCCGGTTTCAATTTGATCATTGGCCAGTTCGCTGATGTAAGTGTCTATGTCAATTTGTTGGGTCGCAGGCGAGCGACCATCAATTTTACAAACACCTTTGTCGTTATCAAAACTGTCGAGAAAATCATTGAAGATGATGGGTACCAAAGAATCGCCGCACAGGTTTAAGCGTTGATTTTTAATAATTTCCAGCTGTTCAAAGAGTTTTTTAATCAGCTTTTGATAAGGGCTTAATCGCGACGAGGGCGTCGCTCCTACCTCGGTATTACCTGAATGACGACGAAAATCATTGCAGGATGCTTTTGTCCATGCCAAACCAACACCCGCCTGTGCCCAGCTATGTTTTAAAAACCAGCTATCCAACTCCTGTTGTACCTGTTGCAGCTTTTCGATAGTGGCTAACGTATTGGGGGCAACAATCATAAATTTACCAGCAGCATTGATCACTTGACTGGTCGAGGGTAAATCCAAAACATCCAGCACTTTTAAGGCGGCACATTCGCTGAGCAGTGATACATAAAATGAGCGTCCGCGCAGTAATTTAGCTGCACGTTTATTGGTTTCGCCACCGCTGGCAAAGATGAAATCCTGAATGCCGAAAAAGTCACCTTGAATCAGTAAAAATTTGTCCTCTGTCCAGCTTTCTTGCTGATCTTTAAGGTCTTTGGCCGCTTCATCGTTAGTTCTGCCGAGTTCATAATGATAACGCCATAAGGCCGTTGCCAAAGCCGCTGCAACTCGGGAATGATCATATAACGACACATCCGGACGAATATTAAACGCAGTCGCCGAGGGTATGGCTTGCGTATAAACGCCCCATAAAGTTTCAAAATGATCGAGCCATAACGACCAATTATTACGGTGTGACTTTGGCATCAGCTTTAAGTCTTTGATAAAGCCTTGCCATAAATCGTTATATTCTTTTTGCGCGGCTTTATCGTCATTGCCTTCACATTCCAGAGCTTTGACGGGAAAGATGCTGTTGGGTGATAACGGTTTAAGCGGGTAACGGTAAGCGTATTTTTGCTCGGTTTTACTATCAAGGCGAATTTGCTCGAATAGAGGTAACTGCCGTGCCGTGTAATGATTTTTTCCGGTGGCCGTGCCTTCATCGGCTTGGTTATATTCTTCAAATTCTTCACGATCAAAACCGGAAGCCACGCGATCTGCTGTTGCGATAATCCATTGCAGAAAACTTTCAGGTTTATGATGTTTAGCCGCTGCATTGATAAAAGAATCATCAACATCTTTGGTTTTCCAGGAACCAAAAGGGGCAAAATCAGCACCGGTCAACTCGGGCATAGAGTCTTCAATCAAATCCATTGCCAAGCCGGTATAGGCAGCATGTACATGACTGAACCAGCCTCTGTCATCGGTATATTTTTTTCGATGCGGACAATAGAGTTGTTTGTTGGCATCCAGGGTTTCTTGATTAACCGGAATTTTTGCCCGTTCAGCAAATTTCCCCAGATCATGCAAAAAAGCCGCTAACGCGATGCGACTGGACTGTTCGAGCAATGGCTTGATGGTCATCCTTTATTTTCCTGTTGGTATTGAATCTGATCGGCATTGAGCAAAATTTGATAGCGGGTGTTGGGGCGATTACCCACCGCACTGATCAAATAAGCCTTGGCTGTGTGTGCCAAGGTTTGTTGCAGGGTTTTGTTAATGCGTGATTTACGCTGTTCAAAAAAGGACTTGCTCATGCCTTGCTGCAACGTTTGGATGGTGCGGTCGGCACCGCCCAGTTCGCCACTAATCAGCCGGTATTCTTGCAGGTACTCTTGGGCATAGTGATGTTCCGGTGCGCCATCATTGGGACAGGTGGGCAAAGACTGCTCTGCCAGTTGGCGCTTGAGTAGCCAACTATAAAAAGCCAGATCAGCAGGTATCAATTTGATAAAATTCTCGTTGGCTTTGAGGCTACGCTGTTTTAAATCAATACTTAAATGGGCTGGCCCCAACGCTTGCTGGGCTTTGGCAACGGATTGGCTAAAGCTGCTTTTACCTTGCAACAAAGCGGTATCCAAGCCGTGACGCAAGCGCACAAAAGCAATATCAGCAATCATGACTTCGGCATTTTGCGTGTCCAACGGTTTGCGTGTGGGGTCATTTCCGTAGATAACCTGTGTATAGGGTGTGGGATAGTAAAACTGAGGATGCGATTCATAATCAGCCGATACCAGTACATGGCTAAGGCGATCTTGCGAACGGCCATACAGCGACAAAGCATAACCGGCATAAAAGCCCATGGTTTTACGACCACCGGCGATGGAGACATGCAGTGCCGTTTCCGGATCGGCGGTAAAGCTTCTTATCCATTCGGTAATGCCATCCGCCATGGCTTGGTTATCAGCTTGTGTGCGAATGTCCGCCAAAGGTTCGCCATTAGTCTGTTGCAAAATATGAATATGCTGTTCGGTAAAATCCGGTTTCGGCAGTTTATAATCGGTGTAAAACCGTCCCAGCCAACCATCGTTAATCAGCGTTAACCGTGCCCGCTGATACCCTTCAGCAGTCGTGAGTATATGAATTTGCCGAGGTAAAGTCTGGCCTTGGCTGTGCAGTGCATACAAGGTTTCGGTAACCACCTGCGGCGTAAGACCGGTAACGGCCAATAAAATTGATTGTGTATCCATGCCGCTAGTATCCCTGATTTAATGTTGAGTTATGCTGTTGACAAGCTTGTCAGCTCAATAGTGTATGCGCCCATGCCCATGCTGGTACCTTTGCCAACATGTGTCCATTGCCCTAACCAGAGGTAAGGCCAAAAGTCTTCCAGACCTTGCATATCTAAATGCACGCTACCAATCAGGCCGCCCATGTTCATTTCGGTTTGTTGCCGGGAGGAGTAGCGTGTCCAGTCATACCATTTGAGTTGTTGTGCTGCAAACTGCACGGTGCGGGCTTTGGCTGTTAAGGCTGCGAAGTCGGTTTCCAGTGGCGTATCCGTGTGGAAGTAACTGATCATGGAAATGCGCCTAAGCAGCGTACCAAAAAACGAACCAAAGTTGAAGTCCCGTGCGGTGAGGTTTTTACTGTCTTGTTTGATGCGCAGCGGGGTATGAAAAGTAATTTTAATTTGCTCGGGTATGGCGGGGATAAGCATTAATTCGGCGGTTTTCTGTGGTAGGAGTTCCCCCTTTTGGTAGATGGTTTCACCTAAGCCTTGTTGATTAATTTCATCGATTTTTTGCAAATTAAAAATTTGTTGATGGCCGCCGATACCGTCTTGTCCGGCTGTTTTCAGGGCATGAATAATGTACGGAAAGTGGCGTTGCCCATGACCAAACAAAATCATATCCAAATAATAGGGTGTATCAGAGACTGATGCCGTTACCGGAAATTGCAATACAAACGGATGCGGCGCAGCGGTGTATTTACGCATCTTTTCGGTATTGGCGGGCGGCGGTGTTTCAAACACCGTGCTATAAACACAGGCATTTTTCAGCATACACTGGTTACAAGGCGTGTTACGTACGATGCAGACGGTCTTTTTTAACGCATGACCAAAAGCACCTCGCCAGGCAGAACCAGGAAAACTGGGCAAACGAACCACACTATCGGTCGTAAAGTAAAAGCGATAGGTTTTGATGGGAATGTTGGGCTGTGAAAATAATGTCATTTATGGACCTCCTTGTCGTCAGTTTATTAACTTTAACCAGTAAAGTCATTATTGGCAAGCTTTTAGCTTAAGGAGGCATTTGTGCAGTAACACTTTCGATATCCACAGAAAAATGAAACAGTATTAATTTTTTCTGGGTTTAGCTCACCGCCGCACCCATTTTAAAAATAGGCAAATACATGGCAACGACCAGGCCTCCAATTAAAATACCTAAAATAACCATAATAATCGGCTCCATCAAGCTACTTAAATTATCAACCAAGTTATCAACTTCTTCTTCGAAAAAATCAGCCACTTTAGCGAGCATTGAATCCATTGATCCGGACTCTTCACCGATAGCAACCATCTGTTGCACCATGTGTGGAAAAAGATTGGTTTGCAACATGGCCACCTGCAAGCGTTGACCGGTGGCCACTTCTTCGCGCATTTTTAAAACCGCTTCGGCGTAAATGATATTCCCACAAGCTCCGGATACCGACTGTAACGCATCGACCAAAGGCACCCCTGCCGCAGACATGGTGGATAAAGTTCTGGCAAAACGGGCAATAGCTGATTTATTGATAATCATACCCACTACGGGTATTTTTAGTAAGGTTTTATCCAAAAAATGATTAAACGGTCGCGAACGTTTTTTGAAATAGCTAAACACATAAACAGTAATAATAACGATGCCAATGACAACCCACCACCATTCTTTCATCCATTGAGACATAGTGACCACCATGCGGGTAAATCCCGGTAAATCAGCCCCAAAACTCTTAAACATATCTTCAAATACCGGTACGACAAACAACAACAGAATAGCGGTAACAATAAAAGCGACTACAATCACGGCAATCGGGTAACCCAGTGCCTTTTTGATTTTTTTCTTCATGGATTCGGTTTTTTCTTTGTATGTCGCAATCTTATCCAGCAAAGTTTCCAGTACCCCTGCTTGCTCGCCCGCATCCACCAAATTACAGAATAATTCATCAAAATACAGGGGCTTTTTTTTCAGTGCCTCCGCCAAGGTGTCACCGCCTTCAATATCCGCTTTTACGCTCAACAGCATATCCTGCATACTGGGGTTCTCATGACCTTTGCCGACAATATCGAAGGATTGTACCAGCGGGATGCCGGCACCCAGCATGGTGGCTAATTGCCTGGCGAAAATAGCTATATCGCCGGGGGTGATGGCTTTTAACCGGGGACTAAACAGTGGCTTGGATTTTTTCTTGATTTTAGTGACGCGATAACCCTGTCGTCTTAGCTCGGTTTTTGCTATCAGTTCATTTTTAGCAGTGATAACCCCGTTGGTTTTTTTTCTGTCTTTACCGATGCCTTCCCAGATAAAATCAAGTGGTTCATTTTGGTCAGCCATGGTTACTCCTTGGTTACCCGATCAATTTCTTCAAGACTGGTGATACCCAGTCGCACTTTATTTAAGCCCGAAGCGCGTAAGTCATTTATACCTTCTGACTTGGCCAGTTCTGCCAACTGCATGGCATTGCCCCCTTCCAGAATAAGCCCTCGCATATTTTCGCTCAAGGTCATTACCTGATAAATGCCGACCCGACCTTTATAACCATTGGTGCAATGCTCACAACCAACGGGGCTAAATACCTTAAGCGTTTTTAAATCCTCTTCGGTAAAACCGGCAGAGATAAAAATGTGATCAGGAAAATCAGCCGGAATTTTGCAGTACTCACATAAACGCCTCGCCAGACGTTGCGCCATAATCAGAATAACGGCGGAGACTATATTGAAAGGCTGAATACCCATTTGCATGAGCCGGTTTAACGTTTGAGGGGCATCGTTGGTATGTAGCGTTGATAAGACCAAGTGGCCGGTTTGTGCGGCTTTAACGGCAATATCAGCGGTTTCTAAATCCCGAATCTCACCGACCATAATAATGTCGGGGTCTTGACGCAAGAAAGCCCGCAAGGCACCGGCAAACGTCAAGCCCGCCTTAATGTTCATATTGACCTGATTGATACCTTCGACGGTAATTTCAACGGGATCTTCGGCTGTGCAAATATTACGTTCAATACTGTTGAGTAAGTTTAATCCGGTGTACAACGTCACCGTTTTACCGCTACCCGTAGGACCGGTGACCAAAACCATGCCGTAAGGTTTGTTAATAGCGTGTAAAAAAAGTTTTTCTTGTTCTGGTTCAAAGCCCAGTTTTTCGATGCCAATTTGGGCACTGGTCGGATCTAATATACGCAAAACCACCTTTTCACCAAATAAGGTGGGGCAGGTATTGACCCGAAAATCAATCGCATGGTGCTTGGAAAGTTTCATTTTTATCCGGCCATCCTGGGGAATCCGACGCTCTGCAATATCCATTTTCGCCATCACTTTAACCCGGGATATTATTCTGCTGGCGATGTTGGTTGGGGGACTGGCTACCTGACACAGTATGCCGTCGGCCCTGAAACGTATGCGAAAGTTTTTTTCATAAGGTTCCATGTGTATATCGGAAGCCCCTTTTTTTATCGCATCCAACAGAATTTTATTTACAAATCTTACAATCGGCGCGTCATCAATATCGGTATCGATATCGGCTTTAGAAACCTCCTCATCACCGCCAGTAATATCAAGGTGCTCAAGGTCTTCATCTAGAAGATCGGTCATGGAGGTATCAACCGCTTCCAGTGCCGTTTCAATAGCTTTTATCAGCTTGTTTTCTTCAACCAGGATGGTTTCTGGATGCAGTCGACATTGAAACTTTATTTCATCCAGTGCCAGCAGATTGGTTGGATCGGATAGCACAACAAATAATGTTTTACCTCTAACAAAAAGAGGGAGCGCTCGGTGTTTACGGATCAGTTTTTCATTGATTAAACTTAATGGCAAGTTATGGAGATCAATGGCATCCAGATCAAAAAAAGGCGCACCGTATTCAACAGAAGCCTTAGTTGCAACCACTTTACTATCAACAAGTTTGTTTGCAACCAGGTAACTTAATAAGGGGAGATTTTTTGTTTGTGCTTCCTGGTTATGAATCTTGGCTTCACTTTCAGTGAGCAAACCTTCCTGAATCAAGTACTTGATAAAACCACTAAATTGAAAATCTACTGGTGGGGTAGGCATGTGCTGATTACAGGAGTTAGTGGTATAAAAAATAAAAGGAAATATAAAAGTGACTTTAAAAAAGTTTATTATACTTTGGCTCGTAATACAACGCAGAATAAAGTAGGGTTAGTTAGCGCCCTATAACCCAACAACGCTTTAGTTGCCGGCAACCTGTTTTTTGAAGGCCGTTTTCTGCATGATACTACTTGCAACTGCCGGTAGCCGCTGCCCAATTTGGAATTTCAAAGGCATTGACAAATAGTATTAATGATTTTATTCTTTATAAAATTTATCGCTTTTCTGCGAGACCCAAGATGCCGCATTTGCGCACGCCGTATTATCTTATCGATGAAACCAGATTACTAAAAAATCTCGAAATCATTCAACACATTCGCGAACAATCCGGTGCAAAATCTGTCTTGGCGCTTAAATGCTTTTCAACGTGGTGTGTGTTCGATTTAATGCGTCAATACATGGACGGCACCACCAGCAGCTCACTGTTCGAGGCGAAGCTTGGTTACGAAAAATTCGGTAAGGAGGTACATGCCTACAGCGTTGCTTATTCGGCTGAAGAAATTGAAGCGGTAGCCCAGTTTGCCGACAAGGTGATATTTAATTCCCTCTCTCAGCTTAAGCTGTTCCATCACTCTGTACGCAACCTAAAAGTCGGACTTCGCGTCAATCCAGGCATCAGCTATTCCCACTTTGATCTTGCAGACCCGGCACGCAGATATTCAAGGTTAGGGGTTTGTAACGAATCTGATCTCCAATCAGCGGCTAACCTGATCAGTGGATTGATGTTTCATTTTAACTGCGAAAATGACGATATTGAAAATATCGCGGCCGCCATAGAACAAATTGCTTTCAAGTACGCGACTGTACTAAAAAAAATGCAATGGGTCAGTTTTGGTGGCGGCATTTATTTTACTAAAGATGACTACCCGCTAGAAAGGTTTTGCCTGATTTTAAAGCATTTCTCAGAAAAGTTCGGTGTACAGGTCTATCTTGAGCCGGGCGAGGCCGTTATCAGCGGTAGCGCTGAATTGGTAACTACGGTGCTGGATGTCGTCCATAACGAAATCGACATCGCTATTGTTGATGCCTCTATCGAAGCGCACATGCTGGATCACTTGATTTATAACACAAATCCTAAAATTTCATTCCCTGCCCTCGGAACTCAACCAGTTATGATTACCGGTCGAACCTGTCTGGCGGGTGATTTATTCGGTAGCTACGAACTTGAAGCACCGTTAAAGATTGGCGACGAAGTGCGCTTTGCAGATGCAGCGGGATACACCATGGTAAAGAAAAACTGGTTTAACGGGGTTGCGATGCCTTCGATTGTAGTAAAAAGGCTGAACGGCACAGTAGAACTGGTACGCAGTTTTGATTATAAAGATTACTTGGGTAATTTATCATAAGGGGATTTATATCATGAAGAAGAATGTAATGATTATCGGCGCTGGCGGAGTGGCACATGTTGCCGCACATAAAGCGGCGATGAACAACGATGTGCTGGGCGATATTTGCATCGCCTCACGAACACAGGCCAAGTGTAATGCGATTATTGACAGCATCAACTGGAAAGGGCATCTTAAGAACCCGGCCGGGAAGCTTTATTCAGCCCAACTTGATGCACTGGATATTCCGGCGACCGTAAAGCTGATCAAGAAAACCAAATCGGGAATTGTGATTAACCTTGGCTCAGCTTTTATTAATATGTCGGTGTTGGAGGCCTGCATCGAGACTGGTGCTGCGTATATCGACACCGCCATTCACGAAGATCCGGATAAAGTTTGTGAAGAGCCGCCCTGGTATGCCAATTATGAGTGGAAACGCAAAGACCGCTGCGCTGAAAAGGGTATAACTGCAATACTCGGCGCCGGTTTTGATCCGGGTGTGGTCAACGCTTACTGCGCCCTTGCTGTGAAGCGTTACTTTGACAAAATCGATACGATAGATATATTGGATGTAAACGCCGGCAGTCACGGCCGGTATTTTTCAACTAATTTTGATCCAGAGATTAATTTTCGGGAATTCGTCAAGGTTTGGACCTGGATCGACCGGCAGTGGCAGGAATTCCCTACACACTCGGTGAAGCGGGAATATGATTTTCCGGTGGTCGGGAAGCAACCCATCTATCTGAACGGTCATGACGAACTGCACTCCCTGTCAAAAAACA
>JBAXUR010000006.1:0-51146 GCA_037129595.1 Methylococcaceae bacterium
AGTGGTAATGCGACGACAGGACCGCTGCTTAAATATAATGGCTCGGAAGTAACCAAGGGTCAGTTTGGTAACTGGACACCGTCCGGTGTAGAAGCCTCGGGCGCTGGTTATGTGGTGGTGTTCAAGGATGCGGTTGCAAAACAGCTTGTTGAGTGGCATACGGACGCTAATGGTAACTACAGCTCAACCGATCCGATAGGTGTGGTTGGCGTGAACAGTCCGTCGGCCTTGGCATTGGAAAGCCTATTTAGTTAAGATCTGAATAACGATGGCCACTTGCGGGAACCGGTATTATTGATTGGAGTAAGTAATCACGCAGCGTAACGGCCGCAGATTTATTGGTTGTCATCTAGAGACAACAGTTTCTACTTTAATACTCAGTTAATGCAATTTTTTGGATATTACGTACGGGAGCACAGTGGCGTGTGTTACCGTCAAGGTATGGTAAATGGAATAGCATCTTCAAGCGTTTTTCACGCTGGTGCGTCAATGGTATATGGGGTAAATCCTCTACCATCTTTCTAAAGATACCGATTTACAAGACGCTTCTATGGATGACTCAGTTATTAGGTCGCATGCCTGCCCTGCTGGGCACAGCTATCTACAAAACTTTTTATCATAATAAAAACAATGAGTTGAAAACCATCAAGCTCCCTCTCCTGCTGGAGAGGGTTGGGGTGAGGAGAATAAAATCAAGCAGTTATATTCCCCCTCATCCCAACCTTCTCCCTCAAGGGAGAAGGAACTGATACTTGTGTAGATACCTATGCCTGCTGGGGCGGCACATAGCTCTGCGGAGAATGAAGCGCTTGGGCGTTCAAAAGGTGGGTTTGGTTGTAAGATTCACGCACTTTTTGATGGCTTAGGCATGTCCATCAAATTCATCCTGACAGTTGGGCAGGAGGCTGATTGCAAGCAAGCAATATCTTTATTTGAAATTGTTAAAGCTTCATCTATTTTAGCAGACAACGCCTATGACACTAATGACTTGAAGAAGTGGTTAGCCAATCGCGGTTATCCACCTAAATCGAACCGAAAAGAAGTTGTGAGTGTAATTATTTGCATTATAAGGAGCGACATGCCATTGAATGCATGCTAGGTTAGGTAAGCTCAAGCACTATCGCAGAATTGCTACGCGATATGATAAAAAATCTATTAACTACATGGGGATACTACCATTTTCTACCGCGCTTTTATGGTTGAGATGAAACATCAACCGAACCTAGTCCTATAAAAAATAAAACCATCAAAAAGAATAAAAATGACAAAAAATTTGAATATTAACAACTATACTTACATTTGATCATTCTTATTCAATTTTTTTATTGCCTTTATGGGAAATTATTGTTTATCACCCTAGGCATTTTTATGAAGCTATTTATTTATTCATGAAAGCAGTTATCATACAAAGAGTAGTACCGCATTACCGTATCCCCTTTTTTATGAAGCTTCAGCAGTTGCTAAAAAATGAAGATATTGATCTGCTTTTAATTTATGGTCAAGAACAACCCGGTACAGTTCCTCGTACTGTGGATATAGATCAACCTTGGGCAATCCGTATAAAGAATAGCTATTTTATGTTGCCTTTTGTCGAGCTGATTTGGCAGCCGTGCGGACATCTTATTAAAGACGCTGATTTAGTCATTATTGAACAAGGGAATCGTTTTATAGGCAATTACTTCTTACAATTTTTATGGCGTAACACTAAGCACAAGCTTGCTTTTTGGGGTCATGGTACAAACTTTCAATCAAGACATCAGGAATGTCTTAATAATAAAGTTAAACGCTATTTAGCCAAAAAAGCTGATTGGTGGTTTGCTTATACGGATTTGACTGTTGTTCAGTTGAATCTGGCCAAGTTTCCTGCTAATAAAATGTCTGTGGTACAAAACTGTATAGATACTACCGACCTTAACACGTCAGTAAATAAGTTACCGCCTCAGGCTTTATCGGCTTTACGGAAAAAACATGGCTTAACGTCTGATCATATTGGGCTTTATTGTGGCGGCTTATATTCGGATAAGCGTATTGATTTTTTGTTGGCGGCTTGCGATAACATAAAGGCCAAAGTACCGGACTTTGAGTGCCTTATTATCGGTGACGGCCCAGACAGTAAAACAGTCATTGGAGCTTGTGCCACAAGGGATTGGATGCATTATATAGGGCCATTAATTGGCACCGAACGGGTACCTTATTTTTTATTGTCTAAATTAATGTTAATGCCCGGTTTGGTTGGCTTGGTGATTGTCGATAGCTTTATTACTCAATTGCCGCTGTTTACTACTGATAATAATATCCACAGTCCGGAGATTGCCTATCTTGACAATGGGGTTAATGGTGTTATGACTGCCAATACACAGGATGATTATATCAATGCGGTAGTTAAGGGTTTAACTGACGATGTTTATTTACACCATTTGAAGGAAGGTTGTGCCGTCAGTGCAGAAAAATACACGCTGGATAATATGGTCAATAATTTTTCAACCGGTATACGACAATGCTTGGCGAGTAACTGAATATTACCAAAGGGTTTATATCAACCTTATGATTAGGTTTATATAACCCTTTTATATACGGTTATCCCCTTGAAATAGCGGTATTATTTTAACTACTATTAATCAAATACTTTCTATAATGGGCAGCATCAGCGATTGGCATAAAATTTGCAGAACTAAACCCGTGTTTGCCAATCAACTTAAGATACTAAAAATGCCCAGCCTTACCATTGTTACTAATATTCCAGCTCCCTATCGAATACCCATTTATCAAAAATTAGCAGAACAATTGGGTTACGATAATTTTCATGTCGTTTTCTGTTCTCAAAAAGAAGATAACCGTGAGTGGATAATAGAGACGAATAATTTTGCGCATACCTTTCTTAAGACCAATTATATACGCTGGCAAGGCCGATATATCCATTACAACCCAGAGGCTTTAAAAGTATTGCGGCAGCTTGATTCTGATGTGGTGATTACTACCGGATTTAATCCCACCCATTTATTGGCTTTTGCCTATAGCCTCTTTTATAAAAAAGTGCATATTCCCAAAACCGATGGCACTTTTGAATCCGAGCAAAAACTCACCACTTTTCATCGCCTCATTCGCCGTATTGTCTATCATTATTCAAAAACATTCCTGGGCGCAAGTATGGGTTCATTGCGACTGTATGAAAGCTACGGCATTAGTCGTGACCGATTTTTTCAATCACATTTGTGTGCCAACAACAAGGCTTTTGTGCCATTGCCTGATGCTGCCAGACCCTTTGATTTACTATTTTCCGGTCGCTTTGAGCTCGAGAAAAACCCTTTGTTTGCGTTGGATGTCGCAGCAGGCGTTGCAAAAACACTCAACCGTAAAGTATCCATTTTAATGCTGGGTTCCGGATCTTTACTGGAACAATCCAAAGCGTATGCAACTACATTGGGCGCAGATGTAGAAGCAACTTTTCCAGGTTTTATGCAACAAGCGGACTTACCCGACTTATACCGCTCAGCAAAGCTGTTTTTGTTTCCGTCATCTTGGGACCCCTGGGGCGTGGTGGCTAATGAAGCGTGTGCTGCTGGCCTGGCCGTTATTGTCAGCCCGAATCCCGGTGTCGCTAACGAACTGATCTGTGCTGGTGAAAACGGTTATATATTACCGCTTAATATGGAATTATGGGTTAAACATGCCGCTGATTTATTAAGTAATGAGGCGTTATTAGAACAATTTTCTAAGAACAGCTTAGTAAAAGTCCAAAACTTTACTTATGATGCGGCCGCGAAAGGGGTTATTGATGCGATGACTGCAGCTTTGTCCGTTTAATCACCCACACTGCCCAATGCCGATAAGTTAACCATACAACTGGAGTAAAACCGCTTTAGCTGTTTTCACAGGCAATAGCTGAAGCGATTGCACTCCAGTTTTTCAAACAAATTGCGATTAACTTAACAGGATTGAACGCTACCTCCTTTTTTTAAAAGGAGGGCTGAATAATTACCTATTTTTTAAACGTAACCTTATGAAAATTTTATTTGTCCATAATCGATATCAACAAGCCGGTGGCGAAGATAATGTGGTTGCTGCCGAAGCCAAGCTACTGGCCGACCATGGCCATGAGGTTGAATTGTGGAGTGTTGATAATAAAGACTTGCCTGCAGGCTTAACCGGCAAGATAAAAACCGCGATGACCACCAGTTACTCGGCTGCCAGCAAGGCAATTACCAGTGACAAACTGCAAAGCTTTAAACCTGCTGTGGTGCATGTACATAATTTTTTCCCGCAAATCAGTCCCTCCATTTATGATGCCTGCCAGGAAGCAGGGGTGCCGGTAGTGCAAACGCTGCACAATTACCGGTTGATTTGTCCGGGTGCCATGCTGATGCGGGATGGTAAAATTTGCGAACAATGCATCACCGGCTCGCCTTATCAAGCGGCCTGGTACGGTTGCTATCGTAATTCAAAACTGGGCAGTTTGGTGGTAGCACACATGGTTGCACAGCATCGTAAAGAAGATACTTGGCTACATAAAGTTAACCGCTTTATTGCCTTAACCAATTTTGCCAAGAGCAAATTTGTTAAGGCGGGATTTCCGGCTGATAAAATAAGAGTTAAAGCCAATTTTGTTCATGATCCTTTGCAGGAATCGCCTGATGTTGATCGCACCCTACCGGCTTTTGCCTTGTTTGTTGGCCGATTGAGCGAAGAAAAAGGCCTTAAAACCTTGTTAAAAGCTTGGTCGACAATGACTGATCAAACAGTGTTAAAAATAGCTGGTGGCGGGCCACTGGCTGAGTTAGTCTCCGGTAAAAACAACATCGAAGCCTTAGGCTTGCAAGACGCAAAGCAGATTAGTGCGTTAATGCAAGAAGCGGCTTTTTTGGTATTGCCTTCAGAATGGTACGAGGGTTTTCCGTTGGTGTTGGTTGAGGCTTTTGCGCATGGCTTGCCGGTACTGGCCTCTAATTTGGGCAGCATGGCAGATATTATCAAGGATGGTGAAACCGGTTTGCTGTTTACCCCCTGCAATGCTGACGATTTGGCCAGCAAGGCAAAATGGCTATTGGAAAATCCATTAAAAGCACAAATGTTAGGTGACAAGGCCCGACGTACTTTTCTTGAAAAATACACCGCTGAACAAAATTATGTTGAGCAGATGGCGATTTATGAGGATGCCATGGCTTGATGACCTAAGCCTGAACTCTCATCGTTATACACACACTCATAAAGCCCGTCATTCCTGCATGGACTGCCGAAATCCAGGCTAAATGAACGTATTTAAAATTACCATCCCTGGCACTGGAAACCGCTTCCCGGCGGGTATGACGGTTACTTGAATACTTGTGCATAACAATGAGAGCCTGAACTTGGGAGCCAGAGAAGGTTTATTATGGAAGCAAACCAATGTCAGTTGCTAAAGGTGTAAAGCCAATCTTATTAGCGGGGGATCCTGAGCAGGCCGTCATTTTTTTGACGGCTATTGTCACGCAAGGGTCAGCCACAAGGCTGTTTTTCTCAATGCCTTCTGCTATCCATTGCGCCCAAGGAGCACCACCTATATCTTTATTCATATCCAATATTTTATAATCAACTGTTGGTTTTGCGGTAGTCGACCAGACTATATTATCGGCAATCACTGTTGAATTCGTTGGTACCTGATAACGCAGTGATAAGCCACCTGGTTTGGTACTTACGATAATATTACGCTCTATGCGGTTACCTTCGGGCCATGATTTATTGATCATTGGGATACTTAGTGCCGGGTATTTCTGCTGCCAGATGGCAGTTTTATAAGGTGAAGCATCCAACGTGCTTTGCATATTATCCCAATTATAAGTGGGCCAACGGTTATCGAGAAAAATGGCATAATCATTGGTAATAAAGACATTGTTGGTAATCGTATTGTCTCGTCCACCGCCTATTTGCAGCGCCATTGTGCCAGCATTTTCAAATATATTACTACTGATCTCAAAACCGCTGACACCATCATCCAGGTAGACGCCAACAGCGCCACCCGCTGCATAAATCACCTGGTTGTTTACCAAATCCAGACTTGTCATGCCCGAGCCAATAATGTCATGAAGGTAATTGCTACGAACGACATTACCTCGCCAAGACCAATTACGGCCTGTATAGATTGCGCCACAATCTGACGCTTGCAGACAAAAATGATGTATTTCGTTTTTTTCAATTAAATGATCATTGCCTGTAATGGTAATGGCTGCATGTGGGCCCTGCTCCAGTAAATTATGTGTCGCTTTAATGCCGACTCCACTAACTTCAATGCCGGGTGTATAAGTCATTATTACTGTGGACATGTGGTGAATATAATTATTATGAATCAAATGACCAGACGATTTTAGGGTATCTCTGTCACCACCAGAAACTGCAACTGCTGCTGAGCCCGTATGATGTATTTTGCTGTTAATCAGTTGTACATTTTGCCCCCCATTTATATCCACGCCTTTGCCACCAATGCTGTTGACATCCAAATTATCCATAACAATATTGTTTGAGTTTTTTACCGTTATTGCCGTCCCGGCACTGTGCTGAAAGCTGATATTTTTAAAAGTAATGTTACTGATGCCATCGGCAAGTATGATATTAGGCAGCGATGTCAACATAACTTCTTTGGGGGTACTACCGATGGGAGCAATAAAGCTTATTTTTTGAGTTGCGGCCTCATAAAACCACTCACCGGGCACATTTAATAACGAAGGCAAATTTTGTATATAAAAGCGTCTACCACTGGCCAAGGGATAGCCAGTGGCTGCCGATAGTTTGATGGCATTACCTGACGCATCAACAGAGTTTACGCCAAGGTATTGGTCATACCAGTCATTACCGGCAAAGATATGCACTTGGGCATCGGTCATAGTGCCCGTTAACGCTGGCAAGGTTTCCATCACTGAGAACTGGCTATTGGTATCTATGGGCAATTTGATATGCGCCCAATCTTTATCCGGCCAACGCGCCAATTCCAGCTTTTGATCATTAACAAATAATTCAAATTTTGGACCATTGCCTTTTATACGCCCTGTATCATAAAAGGTGGTATTGACAGGCAATGGCTTAACAGGACAATCCCAAAACGTGGTGTTGCGTTTTCTACAGATAAGAGGCAACCCGGCACTGATAGTTACCAGTGATCCCTGTTCACCTTGCCAGAGTATTTCTCTGCCCGGCAACCCGGTATCCATTAAGCTAAAGTGCAACGGCTGTTTTAAAATGTACACGCCGCCAGCTATGTTAACGGTCACTTTATCAGTAAAATTATCGGCTTTTTTTAATCCCCGAATGGCTTGTTTGGCTCGTTCCAGGGTTTTAAACGGCCCATTAGTTTGCTCTGAATTGGCAGCCTTTGTTGTGCCAGACCATTCATCATTACCTATGGGGTTGACGTAATAATCGGTTGCCATGGCATGACGTGTGACAATTAAACAGGCTAACAGCCCAAAACGAATAAGGTGTTTCATCAGGTAATTAACCTTTGGTAACAATTTAGTTAAACCAATAATAGCACTGCATTCTTGCGTAGCCAACGAACCACCATTTTACAAAAGGGGGGAGCTGAATATTTACGGATAATAAAGCAGTAATAATTTGAAAATGCCGTAAGCAAAAATGTGTAATGATTGATAGAATGTGTGCCTAACAGGCTATCTTTATAAATATAACCCCCCCTTTACAAATTGTATATTTGAATGATCTCAAAAAATACCAACCACCTTCCTGCATCAATTAGCATTCTTGGTATAAACTTCCCTATTTTAAATTATTCACTTTGCCTGGCGTTATTTACAGACTGGATAGCAACACGGGAGCCTCATCAGGTGTGCATTGCCAATGTCCATACTGTGGTTGCCAGTCTTGCCGATACCGCGCTAAGGGACATTAATAACCAATCGTTAATAACGATGGATGGTTTACCTTTGGTTTGGTATGCAAAAGCTGTGCATGGCGCAATCATTAAGGAACGCGTATGTGGGCCAGAGTTAATGCTACGCTGTTTAGACGAAGGCCGCACGCATGGCTGGAAGCATTTTTTTCTGGGTGGTAAAGACGAGGTTTTAACAGATTTAGTGAGCGCCATGCACTTACGCTTTCCAAAGGTCGAGATTGTTGGCTGGCATTCGCCCCCTTTTCGGCCTCTATCTACCCAAGAAGATGAGCAGTTAGTGGACTTGATTAATGAATTCCAGCCTGATTTCTTATGGGTCGGCTTAGGCGCACCCAAACAGGAAAAATGGATTGCTGCACATTTGCAACACGTTAAAGCACCTGTACAAATTGGCGTGGGTGCCGCATTTGATTTTCATTCCGGGCATGTAAAGCGAGCACCGGTATGGATGCAAAATTCAGGGCTTGAATGGTTATATAGAGCATTGCAAGACCGGCGTTTAATTAAACGCTATTGCACCACCAACCCGATATTTTTAGCGCTATTTTTTCGGGATTATGTAATGGTTAATTTTCGTAAGATGATAGCCTGACTATAAGATGGACTGAGTAGCGGCGCCTATCAATCAATCTGATTTATGAAGGGTATACTGTCGCCAGTCTATCCTATAAAATTTGTAGTTATTCACCTCCCCCTTTAAAAAGGGGGACTGAGGGGGATTTATCTAATAAAATCTCCCCTAACCCCTCTTTTTCAAAGAGGGGGGACTGAATGATTACTAAAATTTAATATGTTCACCCTGTAAAAGTGACCGAGAACGCCAAGCCCCAGTTTGGCAACTTTAAAAATCCAAACGGGCGCTCGGCTTTTTTCTCCCAATCCTGATATCTATTGCGTCTTAAATTCACCTTGGTGCTCAACAAACCAGCGATAGGTGCTGGCCAGGCCATCGGTCAGTGTTATCTGAGGTTGCCAGTCCAGTGACTTGATTTTACTAACGTCCATCAACTTTCTGGGTGCACCATCCGGTTTGCTGCTATCCCAGATAATGTCACCTTTAAACCCGACAACGTGCTGAATGGTTTCAGCCAATTCACGTATGGTCACGTCTGTGCCGGTACCGACATTAAGGTGTGACAGCATGGGTTCTGTGCATGCTTGATAATGCTCTTTACTTAAACCCAATACATGCAAACAGGCAGCCGCCATATCATCGACATGTAAAAACTCGCGCATCGCGGTGCCGGTACCCCAGAGGGTAACGGTCGATGCTTGGCTGGATTTGGCGTCATGAAACTTTCTGATCATGGCGGGAATAACATGACTATTTTCCAGATGAAAGTTGTCATTTTGACCATAAAGATTAGTCGGCATCACTGAGCGATAATCGGTGTCATACTGACGATTGTAAGATTCACACAATTTGATGCCGGCAATTTTGGCGATGGCATAAGGCTCATTGGTGGTTTCCAAAGTGCCGGTCAATAAGGCACTTTCTTGCATGGGCTGGGTGGCCAATTTGGGGTAAATGCAGGAGCTTCCCAAAAATAAGAGTTTCTGGCAACCGATCGCCCAAGCCTGATGGACGATATTGGCTTCCATCATCAGGTTTTGGTAGATAAATTCAGCCGGATACGTGTTGTTGGCATGAATGCCACCCACTTTGGCCGCAGCCAGGATTACTTGCTGTGGCTGTTCTTGCTGCATAAAATTACGCACGGCGGCCTGGTCGGTTAAATCCAGTTGGGCATGGGTGCGCACGACGGTGTTTTGATAGCCCGCGTCATGTAAATGCTTAACAATGGCGGTTCCCACCATGCCACGGTGTCCGGCGATATAAATCTTTTGTTGCTTATCGGTCATGTGCTTATTCTCGGCTAACCGCAACGTTAAAGCCTTGCTCTTTTAGCAGGGAATGTTTTTTGGCTTCATCAAGATCACACGCGACCATTTCAGTGATCATTTCCTGTAAGGTAATTTGCGGCACCCAACCCAATTTTTCTTTGGCTTTGCTGGGATCACCCAACAGGGTTTCTACTTCAGCGGGTCTAAAATAACGCGGATCAATGGCGACGATGGTTTGACCGACGGTTAAGCCCGGTGCTTTGTTGCCTTTAATTTCGTCAACAAGGCCTTTTTCGTCAACACCGGTGCCTTCCCAACGGAGTATAACGCCCAGCTCGCCGGCGGCCATTTCAATAAACTGCCGTACCGAGTATTGCACACCGGTAGCGATAACAAAATCTTCGGGTTGTTCTTGTTGCATCATCATCCACTGCATACGCACAAAATCCTTGGCATGTCCCCAGTCTCTGAGTGAATCCATATTACCCATAAATAAGCACTGTTCCAGACCCAGGGCGATATGGCTCAGTCCACGGGTTATTTTACGGGTAACAAAAGTTTCACCCCGACGTGGCGATTCGTGGTTAAACAGCACGCCGTTACAGGCATACATATTGTAGGCTTCACGGTAATTGACGGTAATCCAGTAGGCGTAAAGTTTGGCGACGGCATACGGCGAGCGCGGATAAAACGGGGTGGTTTCTTTTTGCGGTATTTCTTGTACCAGTCCGTAAAGCTCTGAGGTAGATGCTTGGTAAAAACGGGTTTTCTTTTCCAGCTTTAAAAAGCGGATGGCTTCGAGTAATCGCAAGGTGCCGATACCATCAACATCAGCGGTATATTCAGGCGATTCAAAAGACACCGCCACATGGCTCATGGCACCCAGGTTGTAGACTTCATCCGGTTGGGTTTCACTTAAAATACGGGTTAAATTGGAGCTGTCTGTTAAATCACCGTAATGCAGATAAAACTTGGGGTCTGTGATGTGTGGATCTTGATAGATATGATCAACCCGTTGCGTATTAAAAAGTGACGAACGCCTTTTGATACCATGAACTTCATAACCTTTTTCCAGCAAAAGTTCAGCCAGGTATGAACCATCTTGCCCGGTAACACCGGTTATTAATGCAACTTTTTTAGTCATGATCGCTTCTGTTGGTTATGTTGTTGGTTAAATTATTAAAAATTATTATCACAAAGATATTAAATTTTTTTCTTTGTGTCTTCGGGTGAATTACAATAGCCTTACGTTAACGTGGTGAGTTACGTGTTCAGCTGCTTTAGCTTTTTACAGGCAATAGCTGAAGCGATTGCACTCCGGTTTTTTAAACAACTTGCGTTTACCTTAAGGGCATTGAGTATTACGCTGTTTATCTAGCGGCCAGTTTTCCGGGTATGTAACCCTGTAATTCAGGCACCAGTTTCTTCATAAAGGCTTGTAACCGTTGATCGGCTTTTTCAATATCTTCTGCGTCGCCCACACTGGTAACCAACCGTATTAAAGCACCGTCAGTCCGGTTCATAGTCAGTGCATCATAAAACAAATACCATTTCACCAAATACTCATTGGTTAATGTGCGACCCCGTTGTTGAAACCAGTAATAAACCAACTGTTTGTTGTCACCCTTTTGAATAACCGCACGATTTAACTCAAGCGGGTTACCATCAACCGTTATATCGGGAAATGCACGCTGACCAAAGTCAGTGATTTGCCAGCCATCGCCAGGCATACAACCTTTGGGGGAATGCACCGCAACACCTCTACGCTGTGCTTGATAATAGGCGCTATAAAAGTTAATACCAGTAACTGAATCCGGCTGCGCATAATTAATAATGGCATAGTCTGTTAATTTAAGCTCATCCAGATAATATTGACCGAGATAGTCATTACGTCCCTGCCAGCTACCCATCTGTAATGGAAAGTTAAGAAAAGCCTTGCGAGCAGGAATAACGTCTTCCCGCTCCTGGATAAAATTGGAGGCGATAGCGCTACCCACCATTAATAATAACAACAGCACTATTGATTTATTGAATTTAATTTCAAGATTGGGCTGTTTTGTATCGCCTGACCATTCACTGGGTATTAAAACCAGTTCGTTAAAAGCTACTTTTCTGCCGCTGAGCCTGGAAAATAGCCACATTTCCACAAATAACAAAACCATACACAACAAAAACACAACCCAGCCTTCAAAATCATGCAAAAAGCCTTCTGCCATTGCTGTTCCCCAGTTGTCCACCATGATGCCGATGACACCGATGCGAAAGCTGTTCATAAAAATGGTCAGCGGCATTGAAGAAAGAAAAATCAAGGCTTTTTGCCAAAAGGGGCCTTTAAACAAATAAGCACACAAAAAAGAAAGACTGGCCAAGGGAAATAAATAGCGAAGACCACTACAAGCATCTACTACCTGTAATTTATAGGCGCCCAAATCAATGACATTACCTTCAAGATATACCATGATGTCGCAGGCACGAATAAACTCAACACCCAACCAAGATGAAATCAACTGCAATTTTGCCGACAAGTTATTGAGAATAAATGACGGAAACGGCACCATAAATATCAAAAACAACAAGGGTATTGCACCAACACGTAACCCGCGCCAGCCAAAAGCAACCGTAAACAGGCCTGTTAAGGTGATAATAAAAGCGTATTGTTCAACTGTTTTTAACGTTGTCACCCCGCCTAAAAAACCCAATAACAAACCCATAATAACAAGAGTAAGTCCGGGCCATGCGTCTTTAAAACTCTCAATAAACGTTAACTCCCTGCGCCGAATCCATATAAAATAAATACTGATAACCGGTATAAAAAAACCGTGGCTATATTCCTCTACGTTAATCCAAGTGGTGACCATGATCTCCAGACTGCTTTTAAAGGTATAGCCAAGCAATAGCAGCGCAAAGATCCAGAGCATTAAGACTGTGGTTGGTTTTTTCAAGCCAATAAGCAGGTTGTCTTGGGATTGTAAATTCATTTTTAATATGACGGGTTAAGGGATCAGGATTAACTTTTAATGATTAGAAATATGTATAACATAACGTACACATCTTACAACACCTGCCTCAAGAAAGATTCGGGTATAGCATCAAATGTGTTATGCATATTGCTGGGTTTATTTTTTTATGGCTAATTACGATGGCCAATTTAAGGTGGGACAGCGTGAGATTAAGCTTGGCACGCGTACTGGTTTAAATTGGCCGCCAAGATCAAGATATTATCAAAAACAATATTTATGCGGATTTTTTAAAATTAATTTTTCAAAAACATACATTTTCAGATAAATAATTTCTGTATACTCTTACAGTGATGTGAATTGGACATTTAATTTCAGAAAGACTATGGAGTGGAAATCAGGATCGCGCAATAACATAATCTTGATAATCAGAGACACTTCTGCAAAAACTTTAATCCCCACCCTCAATTTATACTCAACACAAGAATGAATTGAGAATGTTACCTCACTTCTGAAGAAGGTTGAGAAGAACTATAAAAAGCCGACATTCTCCTTTTCTGCATTCAACATGACGCATTTTATAACATTCATATTTTAAAAACCATAAGACACTTTGGTTAAAATGCACTCGATTATGATTGCTGCTAATTAAAGCTTGATGACAATCAAATATTTTATGGCAAAGTAAATTACTTTGAAAATTTCATTTAAAATCTAAAAAAATTAAAGCAAGTAATTATAAGCAATGAACTCGCCCTTTAAAAAGGGGAATGACAGAGGGGAAAGTTTATTTTTACCACCCATCATCCCCCATTATATAAAGGAGAACGATGAATACTTACAAAAACTACTGTCAGTTTATTTACGTTTTAATTTTAAAATTAAAACCTTAGACTATAATTTCAACGTGTAATTTACAATTTTTCATTTAAATGACTTTACTTGTCTTATTTCTGTTACATCTAACCTCTATAATGCATAATATGACCGTCTGGCTCCCCCAGCTATAAGATTTACTCAAACATCCTTACTAAAATGGACATCATTTTGAAACACTTACTTACCTTTATTACTTTTTTTCTGGTATCTATGTCTTGTGCTTTAGCTGATCCGCAGTCCCTACCGCCAGTTAAAGACCAACCCTCTACCGTAAATGAACAACCCGCCGATACTATCAACTATCTGCTTTCGCCCGGCGATTTTATTGAAATCTCGGTCTGGAAAGAAGAAGGCATGCAAAAGGAGCAAACATTGGTAGCCCCTGATGGCAACATTACCTTTCCACTGGCTGGCACCATTATGGCAGCTGGCAAGCCTATCTTTGCATTACAAGAAGCGATTGCCGCCAGACTGGCAAATTATATAGCAGATCCTGTTGTCAACATTAAACTGTTGCAAAACAACGGCAATACTATTTTCGTTATTGGTAAAGTCAATAGACCCGGACAATATCCTGCCAACAGACGTATTGATGTTATGCAAGCGCTTAGCTTGGCAGGTGGCTTAACGGTTTATGCCGACGAAGATTCAATTCATGTTCTTAGGCGTGTAGGCAATGAAGTAAAAATATTCCCTTTTGATTACGATGATGTGCTGGATGGTGATCATCTTGAGCAAAATATAATATTGCAGTCTGGCGATACGGTTACTGTACCTTAATTCAGACCTTACGTTATTTTAGATAATCCAGATGAAAAAGGACTTTTTAGTACCCGTCATGTTGTGCGCTTCGTTTACTTGCCAAGCCAACGATTATTTTTTTCAACCGGTAATAAGCTCCAGTGAACGCTATACCAGCAACCTCTTGTTACGACCAACATCCACTGGGAACTGGATCAGCAAGTTATCTCCCGGATTAAATGCCGGCCTGCGTACTGAAAATGTAGATTTAAAGTCAAATTTTACCTGGAATCAGTTGTTTTATACCAATGACACCGCACTTAACATTAGCGAGCAGTTATTTAACGTTGATTATGCGCACCGGCGCGGGCGCTTGCAATGGGGATTGGATGGATATTTTAACAACCAGTCATCATTAAACAGCCTAAGTACCGTCCAAGGATTTACCTCTACACAGGTCATGGCCAAACAGATCAATATAGCGCCCACGGTTTCGTATTATTTAAACGAACTTAGCTCCTTGTCGCTTAACTATTCTTACAGCAATACCAATTACGATAAAAATTCCAATCCTTATCTGACTAATTATGATTATCAGCAGGTGTTAAGTACCTATAAGCAACTCTATACGGAACAAGACACGCTCAATGCGACGCTTTCAGGTTCCCGTTATAAAAATTCTGCACAAGGCCGAACCATGTTCAATGAAGTTGGCCAGTTGGGCTGGCAACACAGCTTCAGTGAACAACTGGTGTCTTTTGTATCAGCCGGTATCAATTATTCGCAAACAGAGGTGATAACCTTTCCTTTTGGCACCAGAGGGGGAATTACTTTTTACATTGACCCTGCTACTGGAAGGCTTACTCCAATACAACCAATTACTAACACCAACGGCATGGGTGGAGTCTTTCAGGCTTCGATTCAAAAATCCTTTGAAAAAGGTTCCGTTTCACTGGTTGGATCGCAAAACCAAACACCGACCAATCAAGGCTTGCAAACTCAAACCCAACTAACTATTAACACGACGTATAATATTTACGAACGTTTAACGTCTGGTCTCTCAACCAGTTATTCTATTTATAAAATGCCTGTACAACAAAATACCCAATTTACCAATGACAGGACTTTGGCGTCTGTTAACCCCAACATCAACTGGAAATGGACGCCAGAAATCAATGTAGGCTTATCTTATAGCTACCGCCAACAAGATTACAAAAGCAGCCCTCAAGCTAGTGTAGACAATGGTGTTCAACTACAACTTACTTATCAACCCCAAACCAACGATCAGGTGAAATAGCGTGGAGAATCAAGCAATCGATATCAAAGATTATATAAATATCGTCAAACGACGCAGCAAGTTTTTATTGATCCCGTTTATCGTGATTTCAATACTAAGTATAATTTTGTCTGTGGTTCTACCTTCAGCCTACCGCTCAATGGCGACGATTCTGATTGAAGAACAGGAAATTCCATCCGACTTGGTACGCTCTACCGTGACTACGTTTGCAGACCAACGTATTCAGGTTATCAGTCAGCGCATCATGACCCGCGCCAATCTGATGGAAATTATCCAGAAATTTGATCTCTATCCCAAAGAACGAAAAAACAAATCGGAAGAACGCATTCTTGAAAAAATGCGTGGCAGCATTAAAGTTGAGCCTATCAGTGCCAATGTCATTGACAAACGTAATGGTATGCCCTCTCTAGCTACTATCGCCTTTACACTAACCTTTGATAATAGTAATCCTGCGCTTGCACAAAAAGTAGCCAACGAACTGACATCCCTCTTCCTTAAGGAAAACATCAAATCTCGCACCGAATCTGCACAAAATGCAACTTTGTTTTTAAGTGAAGAATCTCGCCGTTTAAAAGATAAAATCAACGAGATACAAACAAAATTAGCAGCTTTCAAAGAAAAAAATCTTAACCAGCTACCGCAAATTAGTCAACTTAACCAGCAGGAACTCACTTCTCTTAGCAATCAATTATTAGGCCTTGAAAGCCAGGAACGCTCGCTGCATGAACGCCAGTTCTATCTTGAGGGCGAGTTGGCACAAATTGATCCCAATGCCATGGCAACCAATGCAGCCGGCAGTCGTGTATTTGACCTGAAGGATCGACTCAAGATATTAGAATCCCAATATCCTTCTTTACAAGCCAGTTATTCCGCTGATCACCCGGACGTCATTAAAACCAAACGAGAAATTGACTCGTTAAAAAAAGAAACCGGCAGCAATACCGATCTTAATAAGATGAATGCAGAACTAACCGGTAAAAAATCCGAATTAGCCTCTTTGTTAAAACAATATTCAGATAAACACCCGGATGTCGTTAAACTAAAAAAACAAATAGCCCTCTTGCAGCAATCTTTGGTAACTGCCAGCGAAACCGACGCGACCAATCCATTAATACAACCTGATAATCCTGCCTTTATAACCCTTAAAGCACAGTTGCAATCCATTCAGTCAGAAGTTGAATCACTGGCTTATACACGCAGCCAACTTAACAAAAAAACAGATGAATTACGTCAAAGCTTGCGGCAAGCACCGTTGGTCGAAAAGGAATATATTGATCTTATTCAGGATTTGGATAACACCAATCTGCGTTATCGTGAAGTGAGCGCCAGAGAAATGGAAGCACAAATTTCAGAACAACTTGAAGTTGAGCGTAAAGGTGAGCGTTTTACTTTGATTGATCCACCTCAAGAACCACTGGAACCCATCAGCCCCAACCGGGGTGCCATTCTTTTTCTGGGACTGGTATTTGCCGCCGCAGGTGGCTTTGGTAGTGTTTTTCTGGCTGAAATGATGGGTTCAACCGTCAATAATGAAAAAACCATTGCGGCAATTTTAGGCGTATTACCTTTATCAAGCATACCTTATCTTGAAAGCAAAGAAGAAAAGGATGCTTTTTTAAAACAACGCCTCATCATAGTGATCAGCACGATGATTGCCCTTGTGTTGGCAGTTATCGGCTTCCATTTTTTTGTGATGCCACTAGACGTGTTTTGGTACAAACTGTTGCGTGTTATCGGCAATCTTTAAATCATAAACAGAAGATAAACTATGAGCTCAATCGACACCCTAATTGAAAAAATCAATCCGCCATCCGGCAACTCTAATACATTGCCTTCAGATAGCGAGCACTACCTCTATACACAAACGCGTATTCAGGCTACTTCTCGCAATCACCTGCAAAAAAACCGGCTCATCAGCGGTTTTAAGTCGGGAGAATGGCTTGAATCTTACAAAATGCTGAGAACCCGCTGCCTGCAGGTCATGGATGCCAATAACTGGAACACCCTAGCCATCACCAGTCCTGGCGATGGGACAGGTAACAGTTTAACAGCCGCTAATCTCGCCATCAGTATCGCCATGGAATTAAATCGTAGTGTCTTACTGGTTGATGCAAACATTCAAAACCCCGGCATTGGAAACCTTTTTGGCCTTGATGCAGAGCTTGGTCTGGGTGATTATTTGTTACACGACACCCCGATTAATGAAATATTAATCAATCCTGACTTGGATCGTCTGGTGATTTTACCGGCTGGAAAAGAGATGATTAATTCCACGGAAATGCTGCGTTCACCCAAAATGATACGTCTGGTACATGAATTAAAAACCCGTTATCCCTCAAGAGTCGTAATTTTCGATATGCCCCCCTTGTTATCACAGGCTGATGCACTGAGCTTTGCTCCTTGTGTAGACTGCGTTTTACTGGTCATTGATGAAGGCCATACCAAAACCGCCGACCTTAAACAAGCGGCATCGCTGCTTAAAGATATTAATGTGTTGGGTACCGTACTTAACAAAGCAAGCAATAAAAAAATAAAATACCAAGCCGGCTAGTTTTTCGTAACCAGGATGGTTGTCTATAGATTAACCTTTTCGGTGCTGCTCCCCCCTTGCTTAACTTAACAAAAATTGATATTAAGATTTTCAACGTAAGCTTTGAACTCTGACACCCTTGATTTTTGGAGTAAAAAACTGGCTATTGGTAGGTTTAAGTTGATAACCAAGAGTAGGATGGGTAGAGCAGCGCGAAACCCATCGCTTAAGGCATCTATTATGATGGGTTTCGGCTATCGCCTCTACCCATCCGCGATGTAAAACAGCTAAGGCTGTTTTACATCAATTGCAGCTTAGGAACGCGCATGAATTACTTGACCATTTATATTCCCTCACCCTCTCCCAGAGGGAGAGGGATTGAATAATTACAAAAAATCACAGAGATAGATATGCAAACTCAGTAGCTAAACACTTGCTCAAGCAGACCTATAAATCCAATATCAAAACACTATAATTATTACAGGAGACTCACGCATGAAAAAAACCGATACAACTCCTCTATGGGTATTTCTGGCCTTCTCCAGTATTGAAACACGCAAAGGGGCTCTCGTACTACTATGGAGCAGCCTGATATTTAGCCTTTATTGTATTCCCTGGGTTCTTTACTTCAACGGTGATGGTTGGGTGGCAAAATTACTTTTAATTGATGACTGGAGCTGGGTTGCCATGATGCTGCCAATGACTGCCTGGTATTGGATAAGCCTGAAATGGCTTGATAAAAATAAGGGCTGGTGAGTCCGCTTTCAATTTTTCACGAAAGGTGTCAATTGTTGGGCAACAAAACGATAAAGGTCGGAACTTGTAAGCTCGACTGATATATTTAAATACTTCAATAGCTTTTAAATGAAAGAAAATGCAACGACTAGAGTCGTTGCATTTCTGCCATACATCTAAACAAGTAGAAGGGTTCCGGATAGCGCACCTAAACCCGCATCCACTAAACCGTTTTTTTGCCCCACAATCTATTATTGTTTTCTATCAGGTGCCTATTAGCTTTCTTTCTCGGGCATGTATGTGGTGCGCGGTGCGCACCCTACTACTAAAATCGGGAGCACTTTTTATTCGCGGCGCGGGCATCGTCCCCACGTCGCTTCGCTCCCTAGTTTTTGGTTGCACCTGCCCCATCCAGTTTGTGGTGCGCGGTGCGCACCCTACTACTAAAATCGGGAGCACTTTTTATTCGCGACGTGGGCATCGTCCCCACGTCGCTTCGCTCCCTAGTTTTTGGTTGCACCTGCCCCATCCAGTGACTTTAAGGTTTCTTTTGCGACATCCAGACCCACAAAACCACCTTTATTATCAACGGCTTTCTGCAAGAACTCACGGGCTTTAGCACTATCATTTTGCTTGAAATAAATCATGCCCAAATGATAATTACTCACTGCGGATTCAGGTTCCAATGCTAAAACTTTTAACAACAACTCCTGGGCTTTGGCATAGTTACCTTGCTTATAAGCAATCCAGCCGACGGTATCAAGTGTATTAGAGTTATCGATTTTTTCTAACGGCTCAGCCAGTTTAGCGGCACGTTCAATGCTGGCAGTGTCTTTAGCATAATCAGACAAATAACTGGTTAGATTGTTTAGCGCCTCCATTGACTCGGGATGCAGCTTAAAGGCCTCTTCAAACACCTCTATGGCTTTGTTCTGCTCACCAGACTGGGTATAAATAGTAGCCAAATCATTAACCAGCTCCATTGCACTTTTCGTGTTAACAAGTCCTTCTTGATAAGCTTTTATGGCTTCGGCTTTATTTGCTTGAGCACCATAAGACATGGCTATCATACGATAAGGAATGGGCCATTCAGGTTTGATAACTGACGCTTTTTTAAATGCACCAATCGCCTCATTAAACTTTTTATCGCTTAAGTAAACACCGCCCAATAAATTATAAGCGACAAAGTTTTTGGGTTGTTCCTTGATAGTTTCATTCAATTTGGCAACTGCTTTGTCTGTCTGTTTAAGCGACAAGTAACTTTTAACCAGTTGAGTCAGTGGTTCTATCGCATCAGGCTGTATTGCCAGAGCGCGTTCAAAGACGGGTACGCTTTTATCAACCTTCCCTTCTGCCTGAAAAGCCAGACCGGACAGAAAATAGCCCATACCTTCTTTAGGAACCGCTTCCTGCAGGCGTTTTGCGGTATCTTGCGCCTTATCCCATTTTTTCTGGGTCAGGTATACTTTATAGATGGCTTCCAGTCCGCGTTTGCTTTTGGGATCGGCTGTTAATAGTTCATTAATTTGCTGCACTGCACGCTCAGTCTCACCCGATTGTTGCAGCAAGCTAGCCAAATCAAGCCTGGCATCTTCATCTGTAGGGGCAATCTCAACAATTTTTTCCATGTTTTCACGCGCTAAAACAAGGTCTTTATTCATCAAATGTGCGGTACTCAGTAATTTGAGTATTTTAACGTTTTGAGGTTGATCAACCAGTACTGCTCTAAAATCACCAATTGCATCAGGGATTTTTTTCTCAGCCAAAGCAAATTCGCCACGTAACGATAAGGCATCAGAATCACGGGGGTTTTCTTCAATAATTTGCTTAATCAGTGCTTTGGCTTCGTCGTTACGTTTAGTGGCAACATACAACTTGGCCAGCGCATTACGTGCTTTAATGGATTGTGGCCCCAACTTATCAAGCTCAACCACTTCTTTTAGTACCTGCTCTGCTTTATCAATATGCTTTTGTGCCAATTCTAAATCAGTCAGTTTAAACCTTAGATCAAATTGCTGTGGACTTTCTTCAATCATCGGAAGCAATTCGGCTATCGCTATTTCCGGTGTTCTTTTAGCCACCAAAAAATCAATCAACATAGACTTGGCATTTACGTCATCAGGCAAATCTTTAGCCGCTTGCCGCAATACCGCCTCTGAATTATCCAGTTGATTACTGGCCAGTAAAAATAAAGCCAAGCGTTTACGATTTTCGAGTTCTTTGGGTTGTATTTTAATAATCGACTCAAGTGCTAGCTGCGCTTTGTCCAGAACTTTTGTTTCCGCATACAATTTAGCAAGCAATAAAACAGGCGCAATATTAGTTGGATTCATTTCGCTATTTTTTAGCAATCTGGCGATTGCCTGATCATTTTTTCCGGCTCTGGCATCAAGAGAAGCCATTAATAAATTGGCTTGAACATCATCGGGTTGTTTTTTCAGTACCGCCTCAAGCTGGGTTATTGCACTATCCGTGTTTTTTTTAGCAATAAAAACACCGCCCATCAACACCATCCCTTCAACGTTTTCGGGATCAATAGCTTGTACTTCTTTTGCCATTTTTTCCGCATTATCAGTCTGATTGACCATCAGATAAATTTGCCCCATTCTTAATCGAGACATCAGATGCTTGGGATCTTCACCAATTACAGCCAGATATTGACCCACAGCAAGCTGAAGCTCGCCTAACTTACTTAAGGCTTCAGCCATTTGATAACGGGCCTCAATGTCTTTGGGGTCAATTTGTAGCACGTTCTTAAAAGATAACTGCGCTTTTTTATAATCACCCTCTGTAAATAATTGCTTCCCTTCTTCCATGTACTTGGCTTTTCTTTCTTCAGAGCCGCCGCAAGCAGTTAGCATACTGATCAAAGCCACAATAAGCAGCTTTTTTGAATGGGGTACTTTGGGTAACATTTATTAAATCCTGATTGGGTTGGGTTGATTTGATGGATCAATACTTGCAAGTTAGCGATAACGAAAACCAACATTAACCTGTGAATTGATTTACTTTAATTTGGACAGCTTGAATTATAACAGTAAATTTAAGGCTTATTATGAATTGTACTTGATACTTAATCTTGAAGTTTTTAAGCTTGATTTCGGGAAGACTACTATAACAAGCATTAGGCGTAGGCCGGAATAAGACCACCCAAGCTTAGCGCGTAGTGGCGTTTCCGGCAATTCTCGTACAGAGTGCCGGAAACGCTTATTCTCGCTTGCGCTCAAAAAGCCTTATTCCGGCCTACATGAGCAGACACTACGATTTATCGGTCGCTAAAAAATGCGCATGAAACAACTTAGGCATCTGGCTCCCTCTACCTCCGGGAGAGGGCTGGGGTGAGGGGATAAATGGTTAAGTTATTTCATGCACGATCCTAACCAGACCGCGTCTGGTTAAGGCTGCTGAGCTTCTTTCGTTTCGGGAACTATCGCACTGGTGACCGCCAGTTCTTTATGCTGATATTTTTGCTTGATTAACTTGTCTTCATATTCCTGAATAATGGCTTCCATTTCTACACTTTTAAATTGTAGTATAGGTTCAGATTTTAGCAAGCTGTCCATCACACCTTTATTTTCATAACTGCTTAGCACTTCTTTGGCGGATTCAAACAGCTTTATGTTTTTGCCTTCGCAGTTTTGCAGGTTGCTATCGGTTTGCTTTTGAGTATTTTCCAGGTTGACATGAGTTGCACTCAGCTCGTTTTTAGCCTTGTTTAACGCATTATATTTCTCAATCACTTCCAATAATTTTGCATGGGTTTGTTCCAGCGTACTACTGACACTTGCATTACTGCTTTTTTGTGCCGCCAGTTCAGACCCTAAACGCTCTTCAGCCGAAGCCGCTGCATCATTATCCTTCTTTAATTTTTCAATCTCCGAGGCCAGCTTGTCTTTTTCTGTTTTAAGCAGATCGCGTTCGGTGGTGACATCTTTAACCAAGGTTTGCAGCTTAAGCACCGCTTTATTATTGCCATCCGCAGCCGGCCGAGGCGCTGCCTGCGTTGTCGCTGACAGTAAACTGCCGAGCAACAAAACAGAAACAGGTAGTGATTTGATTATTCGGTTCATAGCAAACTCCCGTTAGAAATGGGTATTAACATCAAGTTGCATCACATCGACACCGTACTGCGGCCCGGCAATGATATTACCACTCAACCAGCGACCTGTCAGCCAGACGTTTTTCATTAAGCCATAATTACCGCCGACTACCCAGCCCTTTGTATTAGTACCACCTAGATGGAAATCAGAATCAGTAAAAGCATCGAGAACAGCATCTCGCTCCAGATGTTTATAAAGGGTAAAAACACTCCAGTGCCCCCCTATATCATACTTCTGCCAACCAAGATCGGCTCTAACTTGCCAAGCATTAGTCTGGGGATTATTCCGATCACCACCACGAGAAACCCAACCAAGCGTGTCATAACGACTGTTAATATCATTTAAATTAAAGCCCAGATTTTTCGCATAATCCGCACTCAATTTGAGATGATGTGGCGAAAATAAAGCGAAGTCATAGGCGGCATTAACATTTATAATTTTATAATCAGATGCCAATCCCATCAGACCAACTGCATCTTTAACGGTGTTATCGTTACAAATTCTAGCCAAACTATTACCAAACTGCATAAAATCCGGTTTTGAAAAATTATTGTCTGCGGAATTCCCGTTACATGTATTTGCTAGACCATTTATTGGATCAGGATTGGAATTTGGCTTAGCCCGATTATTGAGATAATCAAAATAACCGATCCCGACTTTTAAATTATCCTGATTGGCAAATCCCCAATCCAGTCCGGTCTGTCCGCCGAACAACCATTTATTTTGAGATGTAAATACCGACTCCTGCAAAGGAAAAGCGCCAGCCGTTGCAAATACCATGGGACCAGCACTTCCAACACTCGCTATACCATCAGAATCGCTAAAACGATGCCGAACAGTAGCCGCCACCCCTTCAAATGATAAATCTTCATCCCAAACCAGTTCGCTGCCGGCAGTAAACCAAGGGTTTGCAATTCTGCCACCCGCCAGAGTCAACCAACTAAATTTACTGTCATCCACCAAATCGTATTTAAGAAAAGCCCGATCAACTCTAAAATCATAACGATCACCGTAATTGCCCAGTGTCTGATTAGTCGAAACAGGATTTTTAATATTACCAGTCGTCAAACGTATGCCTGCAACCAAACCATCTACTACTTGTGCATCTATCCCTAAACGCACTCGCTCACGTAAACGGGTTTGATTATCTGTCGTATTGAGATAAAGGGCATTATTGTTAACTGCCGGAGTATAGCCACCCAAGTCATTAATGGCCTGATAATTTAGATAGCCATCCGGAGCACTCGACGGTACATTATCTGTAGGATAAAAGCTGGACTGCTCTCTTAAGCGCATATCTCCTGACAGCTTAAAGCGCTTGGTCCATTCCGGCAGCGCATTCGGCAAGCCCCATTGTTCCTTTTTGGCTTTTGCCATCACATCACCAACCACCTCTTCACGCAGTTCACTACGCACTTGCTGGCGAATTTCATCTTTTACAAAGTCAGGCACATACGCCACCCGCACTTCATCCGCCGGCACGGCTTCTTTAGCTGCTGCCTCCTTGGGTGCTGCCGACTTTGCTTCGGCAACCTGCTGATCAGCGTCGGCTTCGGCTTGCTTGATCATTTCATTGGCCGTTTTATCAGATAAGATGCCTTGCTTGACCAACTGCTTAATCAGATTAGTTGTGGTATTGCGCAACTTAAGCAATTCCTCCTTTTCACCCGCATGCGTCAAGCCGGCTGCGCATAGCAAAGCTAAAGCCAGTAGCGGTTTCTTGTGGTCCATAGATAGTTCCTGAAAAATTTTAAATTAAATTTGGTGTAGTTCGAATTAAGCTTAGCAATGCGGATGAAATAACTTCGCCAAATTGCTCCCTCTCCCACCGGGAGAGGGCTGGGGTGAGGGGATAAATAACTTGAGCAACTGTAGGGGCGAATTTATTCGCCCTAGGCGGATAAATCCGCCCCTACAAGGAGCCCCAATTTCTTGTTAGCGATTTTATTTCATGCACGTTCCTTAGTACCTAAAGTCGTGATGAAATTTTTAGTTTAACGGGCTGCTCCATACCGGGCGGCGGCGCTTCTTTAGCTTTTTTAAATTTAGCCAGCAGCTTGTTTAATAACTTATCGATGTCCGGGTCATTACTGCCGCGTGATAATTCAAAGCGGGTTACCGACCCATCAGGATTCAGCCAAATCTTGACGACGGCTGAATAACTTTTTCTTCGTAAATCATCATGCTCTGACAAAATATCGACCAGACTGTCTTTTATAGTGCCTGCGTACCAGGCAAAAGGACTGCCACCGCCTCCACCTAACAGACCTTTACCACCTTTACGCCCGACCATGCCAAAGGCATCAGAACCGGCGGTACCTTCTGCATCCAAACCCGTATCTGCAGCAGGTTGTTCATCGGGTACATCAGGCAACGGCTCAGGATCCGGCTCGGGTTCTTCAATTTTTTCCTGCACTTCCGGTTCCGGTGGTTGTTCCACTTTGGGCGGTGGTGGTGGCGGGGGTGGCGGCTTAAATAAAGTAATCGGCTGAATTTTTTTCTCATGCTTAACAGGTTTCTCACTAAGAAAACCGCCGATAATTTTAACCACATAGACCAATGCGACAAGGAGTATCAAGCCGCCAATGATTTTAGGTATATACACTCTGAAATGTTTGTTATTACTCATAAAACAATAAAAAGTATTTGATTCTTAAAAAAGTATTAAAAGCTTTCGCCACGAAGACACGAAGAACACGAAGAACACGAAGTTTTTTTGTGTCTTCATGGTCAATAAAATTTTGTTGACCGCCCAACTATCCTGTTGACCGTTCAATCAACAGTAATTGAAGTCTTTAAACGTTTCGGTCGGAGTTGCAAACTCCGACCGGCATCCTACTGCTGCTGGAGTAAAACCGCTTTAGCTGTTTTAAAGGCAACAGTTGAAGCGGTTGCACTCCGTTTTTAAACAATTTTTGCTTAACGGTAGGCAGTGATGCCGTTGCATAGGAACGATAAACGTTTTAAGTTTTTTCTTCGTGTCCTTCGTGTCTTCGTGGTGAATAAAAGGTTTTCGTCTTTTTTAAATAAACAGGCAAGTCTACTTAACCAGATTCTGGGTTACCAAGCCGACTTGAGTAATTTCAAGCTTGCCCAACAAGGCAAGAATATCGATAACGCTTTGATACTGAACGGTTGCATCACCCTTAACAACGACCGGCAAGGCCGGATTAACCGCTTTATACTGCTGTAAAGTAGTTTCCAGCTGTTCCATGGTGACCGGAAAAGTATCCAGAAAAATGGTGCCATCAGCGGTTACGGTAATGGCTTTGGTTTGGGGCTTGGACAAACTGGGCGTATTACTGGCTTTGGGTAAATTAACCTGTACGCCCTGCACCGCTGCCGTGGTCATCAGGATAAATACAATCAATAATACATAAGCCAAATCCAGCATCGGCGTGACGTTGATTTCGTCATACGCCGCATTTTCTTCTTGCAATTTCATAGTTCAATTTCTCTGGCTGACTCTGTGTCGTGGTCGCGACGTAGGCGTCGCTCCTACAATGGCATTATTTTAAATAAGGTCTAATGAACTGGATCAGGTATGTTGCTCACTTAATTTGGCAACAAACTCATCAACAAAAACGTGCATGTCTGCAGTAATTTCCTTGATTTGACCACCTAAATAGTTGTAACCAAATAAACACGGAATCGCTACGATAAGACCGGCTACCGTTGCCGTTAAAGCACCGGCAATACCCGGTGCAATCGCGTTTACATTGACTTCACCACTGACAGCAATCGCTGCAAAGGTAATCATTACCCCGATAACCGTACCCAACAACCCCAAAAAGGGGCCACCACTAATCGCGATGGTCAGTAGTACCATTTGTGCATTCAGTTTTTGTAGTTCTCTGGTTAAAGTGGCGTCCATACTCGCTCTTACCGCATTCATGGATTGAGCTGATAGCACTTGTTCCGTTCCCGGCAAACCATTGGCTTTATATAACCGACGATTCATTTCCTCTACACCGACATGGTAAAGTCTATAAATGGTCGATCCAGCAAAAGCGCCATGTTTTTTGGTAAACGATAACAACAAAGGCGATTCATTAAAGTCTTCGTCATTTTCATCGTCTTGACTGTTTAAATTACCCAACTCTTCTGTGGTCAATTTCATATAGGCAGTCCCGAATTTTTTGTTTTCGCTTTGAACCCGACTCAAAACAACGGCTTTAATAATCATCACCATCCAACTGACGATAAACATCACACCCAAAATACCGATAATAATCCAGCCATCGGTGGTTACGTTTTTCAACGAACCCATAATCAAAGACTCGCCGCCCTCTTCCGTGTCGGGCGTACTGTCTTCGCCATAAGTAAGAAGAGTTACGGCCGGCCCCTGCATTTGGACGTCAAACTTAATGGCATTGGCGTCCAGTACCACTTTATTAACTACAAACTGGTCAAGCGAACCCACCAAGCCACGCGCACCAAAAGCATCGGCACCGATAGTCATATTACTGGTTAAATCACGCGTTGCCACACCTAAAGAACCGGAAGCCACGCCATCAATAGTTAACACCAACGTGCTAAAATTAGCGGTTAATGCAACATGATGCCAAGCGCCCATGGTTAAGGGAGCCGGTGCTTTAAATTGTTGCTTGGAACCTTCTTCAACTTCTACAGCAACCGTATCACCCAAAATTGATAAAGTGACATTGCCACCGGCACCTGAGCGTTGAAAAATTACGCCATTGGTTTGTGCTTGATCTATTTTTACCCAGCTTGAAACAGTCCAACCCGCAGTCGGTGACATTTGCAACGAAGGCGTGGCCGGAACACGAATAATCTGGCTACCATTAAATACCGCAGCATCTGCAATCAGTCCGCTATCGCCCATGGTTGAGGTCATTTCGCTAGCATTATTGCCATAAGCCGTTAAATCTTTTGCTCCCGACTGGCCAAACTCAAACCCAAGCACTTGATTAACATCAAAAGAACCGGCCGCATCCTGCGCATCAACCGCTTTGGGATTACCGTAATAAAGCCAGATAGCAGGTTCGGGTGCAGCCGCCAGATCAGCGGGTAACTTAACCCAAATCAGCGCCATTTCATTAACAGGATCCAATTTTTCAATGTAAAACTTAAGCGGCGTTTCTTCGTCAGCAGCCAGTACCCGAATATCTTTGCCCTTCTCGGCAAGATCTGCAAAAAATGCAAAATTACCGGTATGTAAACGCACTAAAGCAAAGGCAGATGCAGGCACAGTAACACCGTCCTGTTTTAGCTTTTGCGCATCTATCGTTATTTTTTTCTTATATCCCCAATCTGCATTCCACCAGGCAGATGCTATTGATGGAATAAATAGAAGGACTATCAACAAAAAACCACACCGTTTCATTATTTTTCTCAGTTACTTATTAATTTATGTAATTATCCCAGAGCTTCATGACATTATTATGACGACAGCTTACAAATTTATATTGAAAATATTGAAGACATAAAAAAACCGGCTTTAACTTAAGTTAAAACCGGTTTTATGAAAGAGTTGAAGGTCGTTTGGTGTTATAGAATGTCGAAGCCGATCAAGGATTGCAACCTTGACTGAAAAGCTGAAGGTTTCGATAGCTTTTAAAACGTGAGTAACGGGGCTGTAAACCCCGTCACGGATGAGAGGTCGTTTGATACTATAGAATGTCGATGCCGGTCGCGGTTTGCAACCCCGACTGAAAGGTTTAGGGATTTCATTAGTTTTAAAAATGTGAGTAACGAGGGTTACAAACCTCGTCACCTTCAGTTTGCAAACCCCGTTAAGCATCGCTTATTCGTGCCTACTGGTTTTACAGATTTAAGCCTTAATCACCAAAACCCAATACTTCGACACTAAACATACCCAAAGCAGCATTTTTGTTATTTTGACCGCCCTTTTCATCAACGCCCGTTGCTGCTTGTGCTACCTGACTCACATTAGCCGTCATATTGCTGGTGCCTGTCAAACCTGCAGCCAAACTACCGGTAGAGGCAACCGGCACACCGGTAGCGACACCGCCTACTTGTATATTATTAGCACCGACAATAGCATTTGCTGCCAGTGTAATATTGTTGCCTCCAATTCCCGCCTCACCCGCATCGATAATACCATTGAGAGCATATAACAACACGTCTCCCGCTGTTTTTCCGGGCTGGCTAATGGTACGAATACCACTACCTGCAAGTACTGGAGGAAAAGTAACTATTAAATTTCCTTTCGTATCAAATGATTTTTTAGGCGGTGGCGCAGACAATGCAGATTGTGCTCCACGCCCTGCATCAATATTGCCTTCGGTTGAACCAATAGCAATATTACCGCCATCCAGTGTCATCACTCGCGTTAAATTAACGGCAAAATTATCACGAACAATAGCACTAATATTACCTTGACCTTGCACAACAATACCTACATTTGCCGCATCTTTCTGCCCTTCCGAAGACACGGCAAGCCCCGCATTAACACCGCCGCCTGGGGTCAGAAGATTTATATCGCCGCCATCAATTGTGTGAATCTTACTAAAAAACAAAGAAATATCACCTGCTTTAACTCTACTCAGATTACCCGAGTTAACTTGCTCGGTAATAGCTTTAATACTAGCCATAATACTGGTCACATTTTTAGTATCATCAAGGTATCCAGCCTTCGCTATATTAGCAAAGTAGTCCTTGTAGCTCGCCAATTGTCCTTCGCCACCCAATAAAGTACTACCCGGTGCGTTGGGCGATAATAATGTAGCGCCAGGAAATAGGGCTTCGGTGAGCTTAAATATTTTAAATTGAGCGGCATCTTGATCCGTCGTACTCGTTGCCTTTGCTAAAACTGTTGCGGCAATTTGCAATTCCTTAAAATAAACACCCTGAACCAAAGAAAACAATTGTTTTTCATATTGAGATTTATCAGGCTGCGATAGATTGTCAAAAACAACCCTGGCTTCATCCGACGTTAACAATTTATTGCCCGTAATACTGCGCATATACTCCGTCAGTTGAGAGTTATACTTATCATTTTCCACAGAATATTTATTATCAGCACCCGCCAAATACTTATTGGCAAACCCTACCGTATCCAATTTGCCATCACCAATACCGGCAACAACAGATACATTGGCACCACTATCGGATAATGCTGTGTTAAAGGTATTCCCGATGCTGGTAATACCATCCGATGACCCCAAATCAACATTACGTCCGGAAACTACCGTTAACTGACCGGGTCCTGCAACTTGGATTTGCCTGTTGAAATTAAGTAGGGTTCCGGTAAGCGGATTTCTACTAACCTCATATTTAATGTCTCTGCCTGCGGTAACGACTGAAGTGGAGTCGTTTACATTGTGCTGTATCTGAAAACTGACATTAAGCAAGTCCTTACCCGCTTTTACAAAAACAGGTTTTGCTAACGATAATACCAATGGATCGTTGGCGACTATATCACCGTAATCAGTACTGATAAGAACAGGGCTATTATCATTTTGATGTACTGGTACCGTCGCATGTGCGGTATCTCTACTTAAGTCATTTAATCGAATTGCAGCATTTTCAAAAGGATTACTGGCAAATGCCGGTAACAGATAAGAGGGCAATAATGCCACATTGGTATCCGACATGATTACATTGATTGCATTACCTGTAATGCCTGTTGCAATACTATCCTTTGCAAATAATTCCAGCATTCCTTGCGCACTCGGAAACAAGGTTAGGCTGCCCAAAATATTTAAATTACCTTCTAACGCCGATGCTTTTAATGTGGCAGGATATATGCTTAATGCCGCTGTATCTGAATTTGCCCATGTAAGATCAGTGGCTAGTTGCATTGCAGTAACATCGTTGACCAGTTCAATATCCCCGGCTATCGACGTTAAGGCCACCGAACTATTCTCGCCATATCTAAAAAACAAACTGGTAGTATCGAACTTTTTACCTTGCGGCAATACCATTGGATCTACAATCGATGCCAACGCAATATTTTTACCGGCTGTCACATTATACTGGGCATCACCTAGAGCCAATACCGGATTTAATGCCTGGTTCTTTCCCGCCATTAATGAACCGGAAGCAGCAATATTGGCGAACCCTTTATCAACATAAAAAACACCGCCCGCAATATCGCCCCCGGCAGCCAGATTTAAATTACCACCACCATTGATCTCAACTACATTGGTTATGTAATTAAAGCTAGATTCGGTAGCTTTAAGGGTTTTTGGTGAAGTATTATCAATTGCGACAGCATACTGGCCTATCTGTTTACCTGTAGTTGGAATAACCATTGACATGTCATTGATATTTCTACCCGCCTTGATGTTAATATTGCCACCACCCAATGCGCCCAAGCTTTCGCGGTAGTCAGCCTTTTTTGTGCCAATATCGCTGACCATAATTCCCCAAGCTGTTGGACGCTCTCCAGCATGAGTACTATTACTACTCCAACTCCCTGTTCTCACCAGCCAATCGGTAATAAGTTGCGTAGTTGGCGCACCTATTATATCTCGGCCTGCTGTTACCGTGATATCCCCACCATCAACCGGGTATTCCGCGTAAAATTTAGTAGCGACCAATGCTCTTTTAAACCCGTAAGGATTGACAGCATCAGCTCTACCAGCGGTATAAATAACTGATTTATCACTCCCATAAATGATGTCTCGACCGGCATGAATTTCGATATCTCCGGTACCGGTGCGTATTTTCTTGTCGGCGGCTAACTGTAAATCCCCCAAGCCCAAGCCAACCACGGTATTATTTGCAGATCCAAAATCTGCGCCTGCGATTAGGCTATAGCTCCAGGATTGGCCGGTTTGCAACTTATCTGCAATGGTTACATTAGGTGCGCCGATATCTCTTAAGAGAATAGTACCTGCAGCAAAACCGTCCGTTAGATTATTCTCCACAATAACATCGTTGCCCGCTCGTAATGTAACAAAGCCTGGGGCATTTTCTGCACCATAACGCCAAGTAGCCAAATCCCAATTAGCGGCCAAGGCAATATCACTTGCACTTCTAATTTCTATACCCGGCAATATTTGAAAACTATTTGAAAACTGATTTGTAACAACATTGTTATCATACAGCGCAGCCATATAAGTCGCCGTGTCCGTTTTTATAGCAGCAATGTCTGCCGCACTAATTGAACTATCATTGTAAATTTTTACCGCTTCCACCACCGGACTGGCATCCCCAACTATCGCACCAACCGGAATGGTTTTAACATTAACATCCATTATGCCGTCCGCATTGGAATCCAATCTGTCCGCACGTAAATGCACTAAACCTGCTTTACCGCCAGCGTCAGATACATCGATCTTCGCGCCATTTATAATGTCGATCCCTGCCCCATCAGAATTCTGATCAATTGAAGTCAAACGCACCTTGCCACCATCACCACCTGCAAACTGCGAATTTGCAAGTAAACTAGCCGTTGCATTCAAAATTAATTGATCTCCAGTAGCCAAAGCTATCAAACCGCCATTATTTCCACGCGCATCAAGTATGCCGCCAATATCAAGTTTACCGTTATCTACCGTTAGATTGATGTTTTTTGCTACTAACGTCTGACCAGAATCTACAGTAAGATCGCCACTTCGCAACCTAAAATCAAACCCTCCGGTAAAACCGGAATTAGTAGTAATCGTGTTCAAACCGTTAAAACCGGAAGCAGTTAAGCTATTAACATCAAGCGCAATATTTCCACCCACCCCATTGCTAAAGCCATGTGCATCAATCAAACCATTTAGACTGGCCTGACCATTTGCCGCTTTAACATTCAAAGTTCCCGCTTGCATTTGATCGACATTAGCATTTAACAGTAGTTGACTGCCGATGCCTGCAATTACGCTTTGCTTTTGAGAAGCTAGATTAATCTGTCCTGAATTAATTATGGCGGGCGCACTTAAACCGGCCTTAACCAAGGCACCGGTTACATCAATAATCGCCTGACTACCCAGAATTGCATCACCTTGAAGCGCATTTACATTAACGGCCCCAGCTTTAAAGAGTAAGCGAGTATCCAATGCCACAGTATCGGCAATTAAATTCAGCTGTGCAGCGATTCCATTTGCCAACAAACTCGTCAACTGTCCTGCACTTGCCACAGTTAAACCATAACCACTGGCATCAATCGTAGTTTTTGCAATGCTTTTTCCAGTGACCACGCCCGTATTGACTAAGGTATCTGCCAACAAGGTTAGGTGTCCTTCATTGCGTCCGGTCAGTGCTTCATCCAGATTGATATTAATCTGCTCAAATCCGTCTATTTTATAATTACCTTTGTCCAGAATCAGGTTGCCGGCATTGATATTCAGAATCCCTGTACCTGTTATCACGTCATCGGTAACGCCTGAATAGTTAGCCAAAGTAATTGTATCGGCGTTTAATTGCGTTGTCTTGCCGGCATTGTTATAGCCGGATAGACCCGCCGAATCAAGTATCAAACTGCCAAATTTAATCTGACTCAGATCCCCGTATAAATTAATCGCACTACGACTGCTCAAAACCAGCTCTGCAACGTCAAGTTTACCCAATAAAGTATTATCAATTGATAACCCCTTATTGATACCAGACACCTCACCCAGATTAATAGCATCTGCGCCAAGAGTTAACGAACCACCCTTAAGATCAAATTCACCATTCATTACGGCATCATGCGTTGAATCCATCAATATGGATCCTGTACCGGCACCAATAACAGCGCCACTATTGACGATAAGATCGCCTGCTATACGTTGAGCGTCTTTCCTCTCAATAATTGCCTGCTGTCCTGTGGAGACTCTTAATAAAGCACCATCCCCCTTAACTTCCAATACAGGCTTACTCAAAGCATCGACCACTTCACCTGTTGCTGTAATGCCGGCACCATTTTTAAGCTCTACTTTTTCGGTAGCCGCCAATATAATTTCCGGCATAATAAGCGCCGTTTTTTCACCAATAGTTACCGATTTAGCCTTGATATCCAACACTGTATTGCCGGTAATGGCATCAACACTTCGGCTACCGCCCAATAACAAGCTGCCAACTTTTAAGTTATTAATATCACTCGCCAGCAACTCAACGCCTGAAATACCGGTTTTATTAGTTACGATACTGAGATTATTGGAAATAATATCAATCGTCCCGCCTAATCCGCCTATAGCTCCACCCGCCAAAACAGTGGGCAAATCAAGCTGATTTTGCGCAGCAAGCAAAAGTTGCCCGCCATCTTGCGGCAAACGGGGAATAATTTTATTATTTTTTACTGCTTGGTCGCTAAAAAAACTACTGGCCTGACTAAGCGAATACTCCGAGCGGGTTCGCGCAATACTGCCTGGCTCAACAACAAATTCAGACCATTGCTGATCTTTAATTCCTGTGCCTGCAATAGTCCGATAACCCGTAACAATGGCTGCGCCATCAACACGTGTCGAAGACGTTCCTGGCAGCACAATGCCGGAACCGGTTGCGGGTGTAATTAAAAATGCGCCTGGCAACAAAGCATAGTGGGCTGGCAGTAAAGTATATAATCCCGCAGCAAGCCCGCTACCGCCGCCCAGATAAACACTATCGCCAACGGTTAAACCGGATTTGGGTGTCTCAACCGGATCAAACGGTGCGTACCCTGAAAAACCGGGCATTACCGCATAAGCGTTACTCGTATCCAGCACATCCTTGGAACCGCCAGGGCCGGGGACAAACTCATAAGCTAATAAATCTCCGCCACCGGATAAATCAATGATTGCACCATCATCCCGTAAAATATTGTCTGCGGTAACGGAAACTTTCTTTTGAGGGGCTTTAACAATAATGTTCTGGAAGCCAACGGGATATAACCAATCTATACCGGCCGAGGTCATACCAAAAGGAATAAGCTGGCCTTCCGCAGAGACCGAGGTAATGCTGTTGGCGCCAAATTTTATGGTATTAGCTGCTTCCAAAACAATCTCGCCAAAGGGGGCTTTAACAACTCCGTTTTGCTCAATGTTCGGAGCCTTAACCGTTAAGTTGCCGTAAGCAGACAACACAGGCGCAGCCTTATGATTACCACTAATAGCAATAGTACCTGAAGTATCACCCGATACGGCTAACGTAAACTGCGTTAATGTCGAAGGATAGATTTGATCGGCTTTTAAATTAAGCTTTGAAAAAGTTGTAAACTCACCGACAAAATCCCGGTTATTACTTAAACGTATGCCATTTAAACGAATATCCTTTTGTGCAATCAAGTTAACTTCATTGATCCCTTGGGTTACAGCCCCACCAATCAGATCAATCATATCAGCTCTAACCGTTAACTGCCCCTTACCATCGGTCGCTGCAACCGGAGCATTTCTAATTAGCGATGGGCCCATAGCCACTGTGGTCGCGGCAAGATCAACAATGCCTTGGGTGCTAGCTGTTTTTGTTTCCCATCCATAGACAGGCGCATCCAGCGTTATTTTATTATTTACCGCCAAGGATACGTTATCCTGAAAACGAATTTCATCATCGGCATGTAAAATTAACGAGGAAAAGCCCGCCTCAGTTACCTGATTGGCGGCCAAAAATGCGAACCCGTTTTTGTCCACGGGCAAGGCATCACCGGCCTTATTAAAGCTGTCAGAAAAACTGGAGTCTTTATTCTGGGACACAGTTATAATTCTTGGCGTTTCCAAAAAAATATTCGGGGTGCCTGAGGGTAAATCAGTAGGTTCATTACGTTTGGTTTTATCCATCTGCATAGATAAAACACCTCCCGAAGTACCCGGTGCATTGCCTGCTTTCGCCTGCATTGCGCCGTCTAAATAAATGCCTTCTGCTGCCATAATGCCTATCGTACCGGCGTTAGAACCTATATTCTGAGGACTATAAGTAATGCCAACAGGCGCTTTATTCGGCATATCCAGTATTTTTTCTGTTCCGGAAACATCCAGTAACGAGCCGGTCTTCGTCGCCACAAAGCCCCGATTTGCAAGCATATTTACCGAACCGCCATCAATCACATTACCCAGAACATGACCCAGTTTATCCGTTGTGGTTATTGCAACGCCTGACACATCAATTTTTGCCGAACTACCCAGCCAGATTGCCTGCTCTGGCTGATACAAAGGATCAACCGGATTTAATGGCGAAACTACTTGCAAAGTTACATCACCACCATGCGTAGTAATTGATCCATCCATAGAAAGGGAGGAATCAGAAATTAGTTGAACAGTACTTAAGGTGTCCGCGTTTATGTGTACATCTTTTTCAACGCTTAAGCCGTTACCCGACTTGGGCCCTACAGAATGAACCGCACTTAAAGACAAAGAACTGGAAGCACGCAGTTCCGGTATTAATTCTTGAATGATGCTTATCTTTTCAATACCATCCGCGTTATCGGCATTCAAAAAGTTACTGGTTAAGATACGGTTTTGTTGCACCAAATTAATAGTCGAACCTTCTTTAACAGTCAGGCCATTAATGTTGGCGGTAATTGCAAAATCAGCAAACCCGCCTTGGGTAAAAAACTTTTCGTCAAGCTGTAAAGGCTGTAGCCCAAGGCCAGCTGACTGAACCTTATTTCCAATCGATACAGCATTAGCTTCCAAACCAAGCTTGCCGCCATTTTCCAAGCCATAGCCCAGCAAAGTGGCATCGACTGTTAAATTAGAACCCGGCGAGGGATCTTTTCTGGCCGAAACCAATGAAATTTCACCTGCCGAGCCAGCGATTAACTTTCTGTTTGCTTGCAACCAGGCGCCGCCACTAACATCAATTAAACTGCCAGCCTGAAAATTAATATCGCCAAGGGCACGCGCATTTAATGTACCGCCATTAATACTTAACGAAGCATTACTAATCAAGTTATTCGGATTAGCAAAATCATTAACCCAGCGACCTTTCAGGTCAATATTTGCAGTATTGGCGGCATTGATATGCCCATCCAAAAGACCATTCGACAGGGCAGTTTCAAGATTAACCGTTGCCCCTGCCCCTTTGATAGAGCCTGCTATATCGATTGCCCCCCCTTTTAAAGACAAATGGGTGCCATCTATCAGCTTAACATTCGTGTTTTTATCGATTGTTATTAAACCGTTGGTTTTAAAAAAAGCTTTTTGGATCCCGCTATTAAATAATTTATCGGGATCCATTCTCAAAACATCGACCAACCCGTTTTGGCTGGAAAAGATAATATCCTGACTATAAAAAGGCGATAACTGGACATTGACATCCAAAAACCCGCCCTTGGCATGATCATCGTTTTGCAGGCGTTGTCTTATGCCATTAATCGCATTACCAACAAGGGTTCCATCCAACTGGGCACCATTACTCTTAACCAGCAAGGTTCCGGCATTCTGACCTTGAGTATAGCCTTGCTCAAAACGATTGAGCATAAACAAGCCATCCTGTGACCAAGTTTCGGTAACGCCCCATTTGTTGTGTACTCGGGTTATTTGGCCATAAATACCATCATAGTGTAACAACGGATCAGCTTTGCTTATGTCATAGATACGTCCATTTGACGTTAATTTTGTAGTCGTAATTAGTCCATCCAAATAAGTCACAGACCCACCTGAAAAGTCCAGTACAGCACTGTTTTTTACGGCAACATCACCCTCCGACTGCAGCTTGATTACCCCCCCCGTGCCAAGACGCTCCGCCAAACCATGCTGCATACTATCAAGCGCAGGCTTAATGTCCATCAGCGGCGTTCCGTCCCGTACATCGATCTGAACAGTCTTACCAAACAAAACCCCTGTTTTTTGTAACGGCGCATCCTTCAGTTCGTTGGATTGCAACTTTACCGACACAATATTGCTTTCCATTGCTTTAGTTGCATTGAGTCCGGAAACATCAATTTTGGCACCGGGTTCGATCAAGATTTGGCTTGTGTTTTTTAGTGTATCGTTTGAAACTGGAGCCAATGGATATTCAGTTGCCGTCAAGTCTACATTACCGCCGTTGGCAAGAATCTCGGATCCGGCTTTTAAATGCACTTTGTTTGCCATGATTTCTACACGGGACAATAATTGAGTTTGCCCATCAACCGCTGTTGTTTCCACAACGGCACCCGATGCTGTTGTCGTATATTCAAGCTCTGGCAGTATCTCGGTTTTGCTGTCTTTAGCCAAGGTAACAGTTGAAGAAACTCCCAAACCATCGCCAGTTTCCACCGACCTTACTGTGGAACCGGCCTGAAGCTGATTACGACCATTCGTATCCAAAAGAGTGCTGCCACCTTCCCGAGCCAATAGCCGCACAGTACCGTTAACATTGGTGGAAGTTGTCGCGGACACCCTGCCTTCCTGGTTAACGGCAAAACCCATCAAAGTTACGTTACCAAGGTTGGCTGCAATCGCACCCGTTTCCAAATTTTTAACATTACCGCCTGTTTTCACCTCCACCAACAAGCCTCGCACATCGCTATCACTGCCGGCTTCTTGCAAGTACACTTTATCACTGGCCGCCGCCATAATAACCTGCCCACCCTTTGATTCAACAGCACCTGCATTCTCTATATCAGGCGCTATTATCAAGATGCGCTGACCATTGGCTGATTTAACCTGCGCACCATTTTCGATTTTAATCCGAATTTTCATTTTGTTGCCATTGCCATCCAGGGCAAATGAACCATCCTTATTTTTTAAGAAAATCCCACCATCACCTTCAAACGCGGCCGCACCCTTATTATCGTCAAGCTTGGTAATACCTTTATCAAAAACCTGGTCGGATACAGCCAGTGTAGAAGCAACCAAACCGTGTACATCGACAACTGAATCCTTGCCGAACACAAAACCATTTTGATTAACCAGATAAACTTGACCGTTAGCGGTGATCTGACCGAAAATCTGACTGGGATCTTGCTGGTAAATACGATTCAGTGCAATAGAAGTAGCACTGGGTTGAACAAACTGAACGGTATTTTCTTTGCCTACATTAAAGCTTTGCCAGTTAAGAGTGGCCTTATCACTTTGTTGATCGATACGCAGAGTGTCACCAATAATCTGATTGGTAGCGCTACCGGAACCAACCCAAGGGATTGCAGAACTCGAAGCCGTGGCGGCCACGCCGGGAATAGGCAATTCGGCATAGACCGGCGCAACCGCTCCAACAAACAAACCACCTGCTATTACAACTTTCACACCCGCAACCAAAGGTTTGAGTCTAAAAAAGTTTTCCGAAGATTTAAATGCAGTCAGATGCTGTCTATTGGACATAGTTGTGCCTTTACCAAAAATAATTAACATGCTTTAATGTGTGACATCCCAGTCGATGTGCCAAACAAAACCACTGAATACTAATCCCTTAATAAATCAGGTTTGGGCTTGACGCTATAAATAAATTCTTGCCATACGCTTATCCCGGTATTTTGTAAACTACGCAATTGATACGGCATAGTCTTCAACTAAGTCACCACGAACAAAATTCGTCTTTTAAGGTGACATAATCAGGACAACCTCATGATTGCTTAGCCTATCCGGCTACCTTAAAATTCGGTGGCGATATTAAAATTCAATCTTGGATCACCGCTTTTAACCTGTGCCAACGACGCAAACGGAATACCAAGATCCAGCGCACCGCTTAGTTGCTTTAATAATCTGAACCGGAAACCAACTCCGCCACTGCTTAACTTATAATTATTGACTTGTCCCGGAAGGGGATTTTGTATCCACCCTTGACCCGCATCAACAAACGCCAATAACTTTAAATTATTAAGATAATCCCAGTCCACTAAGCCCAAGTGCGGCGAGTGCAATTCAAGTGACCCAAACAAACCGTCATCAGCGAGTGCCATCGTTTCATAATAACCACGCACACTCTGCTCACCACCCAGAGAGAACTGTTCATTAGAAATCAAAGGTGAATCAGCGGCCTGAGCAGAAAAATGACTTTTAAATTGCATGCCTAACGGCAAATCGTGATTAAACTTAAGATCACTGGTCAGGTAAAAATAATTGGCCTTAGCCATAAACCGCTTATTTTCAAACTGGTCCTGATCGTTACCCAGGCCCCGTACTGAAAAATGTAAACCCAGGTCAAAGCTGGTAAGGGATTTTTCAGTACGAAAACTGCCACTGTACTGCGTTAAAAAAGGAAGATATTTAATAGGCGTTTTAAAGCCGCCTGGATCAAGTTGGTTTAATTCCTCCTGAAAATCCTTGTAATCGACGCCCAACGTTGCACTGTGAAAATAGTTAGCAAGAGGTGTCAAGGGTTTTACCAGTCTGGCACCAAAAATGCTGCCCGTACCAATGATAGTCGACCCGCCAACATTGGCGACATTGGAGCTGGATGAAGAGTTAACCCCATACAACGCCAGACGCATATCGGTGTTAAATACCGGCAGCGCATAAGTACCCGCCCAAACACTGACTTCGGAACTGACTTCAGGTGAAACCTGATACATCAATGACGCACTGTGCATGGCTTGCCAGAGATTATCGTAATGCAATGACGACACCAAACGCAGTCGCGATGTACCGTAAGTATTACGGCCATTAAGCTCTACCCGGCCATGCAAAGGCAGCTCGTCTTTTACTTTTAAATCAACTTCCAGCGTACCTGGCGTGTCCCCTGCCCGCAAAACCGGTTGAACTTTACGGTCAACGCTTTGCCCGCCCAACTCTGACAACTGTTTTTGCATGGTGGGGAAATGAGGCACATTACCTTCAGCCAATTCCGGAACGCCAGCCTTGATTTTATCAAGGGAGAAATAACGGGCTTCTTTAACGCGCAGGCGTGATACCTTGCCTTCGACCACTTGTAAATAAACGATACCGTTTTTTACATCTTGCTCCGGAATATCCACCGATACGGTTTGATAACCCTTCGAACGGTACAACTCTTCCAATGCGGTACGTGCCAAATCAACATTGTCTATGCTTTTTTTCGGCCCCAAAAAGGGATAGATGGTGCGTTCGAGTTGTTTTTTGTCCAGCAGGGTATTGCCCTTTACCCGCAATTCAAATAAATCGAAACTGGCTGCAGGTTGCTTGGGCGCCGCTTGCGCCTCACCGTCAGTGGCTACTGCCTGAGGCGCTTCTTCTGCGCTGACATCAAACCCTGCCTGAGCCAGCGTTAAGCCACTCCAGACCATCAAGGCCAAAACTCGACTACGTTTATTACGATTTAATTGCATGCGTATTGGTTAAAACTTATCTGCGCCTTCACCACGAAGACATCTCAACTCCCATTGTATAAAAGTAAAGTTAAGGTTTTATGACAAAAATGATATATATAAGCTTATAACTACACTACTTAATGAGCAACAGATGAAATTAAGGTGACTCACTGCTTACTCTGCCCGAAAACGTCAAGCTCCGGAATTGGCTATAAACACAGAGACTCGCTCCCAAGCTCCGACTTGGGAATACGGTATACGAAGCTCTTGGACAACTCGCAATAAATCAACCCCCAATTTATAGTAGTAGTGTGCGCATCGCGTACCCTCAGCTAAACAGACTACCAACTTAAGCCGGGACAGATAACTTTCTGGTAACGCCGATCCCCAGCTCAGCACCGGATAGTCAAACTGATTGATGACACGCCGAGCTTAGGCTCAGCGCTCGCAGAATCAATAGGCCAGCTGTATTTATCTGCCCCGCTTTAAATTGGTAGCACAGCAGGTCGGATTACACGATAGTCTTAAGCCAACATGGCTATTGGTAGGTTTAAGTTGATAGCCAATAGTAGGATGGGTAGAGCAGCGCGAAACCCATCGTTTAAGGAATAAATTATGATGGGTTTCGGCTATCGCCTCTACCCATCCTACGCGCTACAATCTATTTTTTTTCTACCTATAGCGTAGTTAGAGCTCTTTCTCTGAAATGGTTGTGGTGCGCGATTCACACCCAGCTAAACAGGCTGCCAACTTAAGCCGGGACATATAACTTTCTGGTAACGCCGAGCCCCAGCTCGGCACGGGGTAGTCAAACTGATTAATGACTACGCCCAACTGGGGCTCAGCGCTCGCAGAATAAATAGGCCAGTTGTATTTATCTGCCCCGCTTTAAATTGGTAGCACAGCAGGTCGGGTTAAACAATAATAGTAACCCGACATGGCTATTGGTAGGTTTAAGTTGATAGCCAAGAGTAGGATGGGTAGAGCAGCGCGAAACCCATCGTTTAAGGAATCAATTATGATGGGTTTCGGCTATCGCCTCTACCCATCCTACGAGCTGGATCAATTTTTTAAAATTAGCTTTCGTGCCGGGAAACCTAGATAAATTAAAAAGCAACTTTGATAGAGGAACAACGGTTTTCGCCACATTGGATGATATGTTAAACGTATATCCCAGACCAAAAAGCTACCAACTTAAGCCGGGACAAATACCTTTCTGGTAACGCCGATCCCCAGCTCGGCACCGGATAGTCAAACTGATGAATGACACGCCGAGCTTAGGCTCAGCGCTCGCAGAATCAATAGGACAGTTGCATTTATCTGCCCCACTTTAAATTGGTAGCGCAGCAGGTCGGGTTAAACAATAATAGTAACCCGACATGGCTATTGGTAGGTTTAAGTTGATAGCCAAGAGTAGGATGGGTAGAGCAGCGCGAAACCCATCGTTTAAGGAATCAATTATGATGGGTTTCGGCTATCGCCTCTACCCATCCTACGAGCTGGATCAATTTTTTAAAATTAGCTTTCGTGCCGGGAAACCTAGATAAATTAAAAAGCAACTTTGATAGAGGAACAACGGTTTTCGCCACATTGGATGATATGTTAAACGTATATCCCAGACCAAAAAGCTACCAACTTAAGCCGGGACAAATACCTTTCTGGTAACGCCGATCCCCAGCTCGGCACCGGATAGTCAAACTGATGAATGACACGCCGAGCTTAGGCTCAGCGCTCGCAGAATCAATAGGACAGTTGCATTTATCTGCCCCACTTTAAATTGGTAGCGCAGCAGGTCGGGTTAAACAATAATAGTAACCCGACATGGCTATTGGTAGGTTTAAGTTGATAGCCAAGAGTAGGATGGGTAGAGCAGCGCGAAACCCATCGTTTAAGGAATCAATTAACCTTGCCAAAATCGGTGGTAATGTCAGTGGGTCATGAAGAATATTATGATATTGCAACTGAATCCGGGCGAATTATTCTTAGGCCGGTCAGAATTCAACAAGCCGATGCCGTTCGAGCTAAACTCGAAGCGTTAGGTATCAACGAACAAGATGCCAATGATGCCATTCACTGGGCAAGACAAAAACCAGTATGACGCCTCATGTAGTATTGGATACCAACTGCATTATTTCCGCCTTGTTATTTTCTCAACAAAAAACGACATGGTTACGTCACGCTTGGCAAAACGAACAGATAATCCCTTTGGCTGGCAAAGACACCGTCAACGAGTTAATGCGTGCTCTTGCCTACCCTAAATTTAAACTTGGCAAAGACCAACAAGCCTTGTTATTGGCTGATTTTTTGCCTTACGCTGCTACAGTCGTTATTGATAAGATTCCCGAAGGTTTGCCATTAATTCGTGACAAGGATGATCAGATGTTTTCATTCTGGCGGTCGTTGGCAAGGCCGATGCTTTAGTATCGGGGGATGCCGATATTCTTCAGCTAAAGGATAGTTTTTTTACACCGCCCATTATGACATTAGGGGAGTTTAAGAATGGGTTGGCGTTATAAGCTCATTACACGACCGCGCCAGTGAATCAGCATAAACAACCCATAGACTCGTTATCCAGTGCCAGGGATGTTAATTTCAAATACGTCCATGTAGCCTGGATTCTGGCAGTCCATGCCGGAATGACGGGCTTTGAGAGTGTGTATAACGATGAGAGCCCCCTCGTGGAATCCAGCGCATTCAATTAATTATACGGGACATTGCATTATCTTTTATCAAGCTTATAATGACTTTATGGATAAAATAATGTCTTTAAATGATTGGCTGCCTTACGATGCCAAATTAGAACTTGCCAAGGCAGCAAAAAATGCCAGACTTAACCTTGGCTGGAAGCGGGATACGCTCAGCGAAAAAACCGGCATACCGACCTCAACACTCAAACGCTATGAAACAACGGGGGAGATTTCACTGGATCAGTTTTTAAAATTAGTTTTCGTATTAGGTGATCTGGATAAATTAAAAGGCATCTTTAATAGCGAAACAACGGCTTTCGCTACCTTGGATGATATGCTGAAAGTAAATCGCATGCCAAAAAGAAAACGTGGCAGACTATGATTCGTGTTTTTCTAACTATCGAAGGCCGGAAACATTTTGTCGGTCGATTACTCAGACAAGATTCCGGGAACTTCTTTCAGTACTCACCAGAGTTCATCAGCACTGGCTTGCAAATTTCACCGTTTCACTTACCCTTAAACAATACCATTTTTAAAGCACCAGCCACGCCATTTAACGGGCTTCATGGTGTTTTTTCTGATTCCCTTCCCTATGGCTGGGGCCTGTTACTAATGGATCGCTTTTTAAGGCAAAAAGAACTTAACGTAAAAAAAATAACCCCCTTGGACAGGCTGTTATACATTGGATCTACCGGCATGGGCGCTTTGAGTTACGAGCCTGATCATTCCCAACCGTCCTCCTACAGTGATTTGGACTTGTTTGAATTAAGCCGGGAAGCATCAGAAGTAATCGCCGGAAAACAACAAGATATTTTACCGGAATTAATTAAGGCCGGAGGCTCACCAGGCGGCGCCAGACCCAAAGTAGTTGTTGGCATTAAAGACAACCATATTATTTCCGGCGAACGGGATTTGCCTTATGACTATCAAGCATGGATTATTAAATTTCATGCTTCGCAAGATAAAGATGAAGGTTTAATCGAAGAGGCGTATGCCAGAATGTTAAGACTGGCACATATCAATATGCCATCCACGCAGCTATTGGCCGCCAAGGATAAGTATTATTTTTCAGTTAAGCGTTTTGATCGTATTAATAATCAACGACTGCATGTACATAGCCTGGCTGGATTGAGTCACGCTAATTTCAGAATACCGGATTTTGATTACGAGAAATTATTACGCTTAACAGTGATGTTAACAAAAAATACGGATGATGCCATTCAGGTTTATCGGCAAATGATCTTTAATATACTGGCCAACAATCAGGATGATCACACCAAGAATTTTTCATTTATCATGAATGGAAAAGGCATTTGGCGATTGTCGCCCGCTTATGACATAACCTTTAATTATTGCCAGGGTGGCGAACAAAGCATGTCAATCAATGGCTATGGCAAGAATATTCCTGAACAGACATTTTACAAGCTAGGTGCCTTGTGTGATCTTGACATACATAACGTGAGACAGGTTTTTTCAGACACTTTCGAGGCACTGTCACAATGGCAGGTATTGGCCGATGATTTAGGGATCAGCCCTCAAAATCGCAATGACATTCAAGAAAATTTTAACCAGTTATTCAATCAATATCATTCAATGGCCTAATTAATCCATCGCCGACTTGTGCTAAAAACTGTCTATCGAATTTTTTAAACATGCTCCCAAGCTTCGACTCTCGTCGTTATAAACAAATGTCACAAAGCCCGTCATTCCGGCTTGGACTGCCGGAATCCAAGCTACATGGACGCATTTAAAAAGCACCATCCCTGGTGCTGGATACCAGCTTCGCGGTGTGTATGACGGTTACTTGAAAACTTGTGTATAACGACAAGAGATTCGGCATGGGAAGCGCTTGCTATACGCATCTCTGGTAGCTTGAGCTTGTCATCCAACGGAAAACCGCTTTAGCTGTTTTACAGGCAACAGCTGAAGCGGTTGCACTCCGCTTTTTAAATAACTTTCTCTTAACTGTGGGCAGTGAGGCTGGCGTGTAAAAACACTGATATTGTTAAACATCACTCTTTTTTATTTCATTCAAGGCATCTGGCTATTGATTTTTTTATCAATTTAGTGTAAAAGTTTGCAACAAATAGCATATTATTAGTATGGTTTTATTGATTAAGTAAAGTTGCAACTGTTTACAGTATTTAAAATACCAATAGCGAGACTTACAGCGCAAAGATCAGTTATTGCGGTGTTTTTATTAAGGCTTGGAAGCAAAGAACAGTCATTAATCCGCATTCCGCAACCTTCAATCAGCCCTGCACAGTGCCTGTAGCAAACTTATCACCATCTACGGTTGCCAGATCACCGACTGAGGAGCGCTCCGCAGCTACCAATCTAGCCGCTTGATCCTTAAGGCGCTCGCCTTAGTCATCAACCATTACGCCTTAATGGTTGCGGAGCACACCGCTGTTACCCGGCTATTGCCCTGACCATACCGGAGCGCTACCCAGATAGTGTTCAGTAGTGCCTGCCCACCGTGGAGCACTGCCTAGTAGCTGCGGAAGTCTGATCTGCCATTGTTCAGACTGATTTGTTATTAAGCCATCCGCCTCAGACCTTAATCAACGGGGCTTGGTAACTGCAATGCATTGCCCAGTCAATGCGTAGACCGACTTATCTTTAGTATAGACAGGTCAAATTGTGGGTACAGTTGACTCACTTAACGTTATTAATTACACAACAAACCTTAGGAGTAACATTATCATGACTACCTCCCCTTACATGCCAAAAAGCGATGATGATAGAGCTGATCTGTTAGAGCATATCGTTGAAACCTTACCAAAATATATAACGCTATTGGAGATTAATACACAAGATTTTGACGGACTACAAGCAGATTCTGCCGCTTTTCGCTACGCACTGCAAACCATGGGTATTATGCAATCCTACTCACAAACCTGGACATCCACTAAAAACCAATTACGTGATGGCGGTATAGGCAGTGACAGCTGGCCGACGATACCCACTTTGCCCATACCTATTGCGGTTATGGTTAAACCGGGCATTATTTCTCGGCTATCTGCCTTGGCGGCGCGTATCAAAAGCCATAGAAACTATACCACAGCCATTGGTTATGATTTATGGCTGATAGGCAGCGAACAAAAAATCGACCCGACTACCTGGAAGCCAGTTCTAAGCATTTATTTACAAGCGGGACATCCAGTAATAGCTTGGGCTAAAGGCAATGCCAGTGCCTTGGAAATCTGGGTAGACAGAACCGACAACAACAATTTTGTACTACTTGCCGTCAATACAGAACCCAATACCAATGACACTACACCACTCCCCCCTGCGGGCAGTAGCGCAGTTTGGAAATATAAAGCGATCTACCGATTGCATGATGAACCCGTTGGCTATTGGAGTGATGTAATCAGTATTGCCGTTGGTGTGTAGATTTACAAACACCACGTACTAGCGACGCATAATCCTGCTGCTTATCCTCCCTACAGTGATATTTTTCTATTGCTTCCACTGTCCGGCACACCTCAATCCCACCAACAAAAAAAGCCTTCGCATGCGAAGGCTTTTAGGGGATGCATCCTTGCATCATTAACCCCATTGCGAGGTTATCATAAGCAAATTACTGTGCCTTATTTTACAGAAATAACAGCTGCGCTAGATGATTTAGCAGGTGCAGCGCAGTTATTCAAAGAACCGGCTGCAGCATGCGTAAAAGGCATAACAGGTAAAGCTGGATCCAACGTATCAGTAACTGCAAAACCGTTGGCAGCAACCGCTAGGTAACCTGTTCTTCCGAAAGGTTGAGTTTTATTCAATAATGAATTTAACTTGGCAGGTGAACCGGCATTTTTAATAATCTTGTCAACAATTTTTAAGGTATCGCCAGCAGGACCGCTATTGGCTGTATTACGATATTGCCAAGTTGCCTCTACCCAGTCACTGTAAGAACCGTTAAATGCATTAGCTAATGTCGGTGCAGCACCGTCTATTTTTACAAAACGATAAGCTTTAGCAATATCGCTGTTTTTTTCCAGTGCTTGCATGCCAATAGACCAGGCAGTATCGCCTTGAGCACCTTGGTTAATCAAGTCACCATTAAAATCTTTAGCAACAACATTACCTAAAGCCAAATCTTCCTGGCAATTTTCTAAATCGAGTGATTCAGCAACTTCATGAACAACAGGACCATTGAACGGGTCACCTGCAGAAACAGTTAAAGTACCTTCTGTACAAGGTGCATTCAAGAACTTGGCATACATCTGTGCGCCCGTACCAGAACCGGCAGTACGTTTACAAATATGCACCAATGAATCTGTAGGCGCAGTAACGCCGGCAATAGCGGTTAATGCTGTGCCACCAAAAGATAATTCACTCCAGTCTTTAATTTGTCCGGACAGCAAACTGGCTACTTGTGCATGGTTCAAGTTAGGCATACAAGCATCTGTATATGCACCTTCAGTACAGGCTCCTGCTGGGTTTGAAGTCGTTAATAAGCCTTGGGCTTGTTGCAATGCTTTATAAAGATTCAGGCCTACTGGTACGCCAAAAATAACAGCACTGGAAGGTCTGACTACTAATTTGGCAGTAACATCAGAGGCCTTAACTGAACTAAATCCGGCTGGTGTATTAAGAATACCTTTAAACATTTCGGGATTAACGTCAGAAAGTCCTGCATCCGATTTATGTGCAACCAAATCACCTGCATTTGAAATTCTGCAACTACGAGTAGTGCCAGTAGTTGCACAGTTACTATTATTAATAACCATGTGATCAATTGCAGTATCTGCCAACAAAGGACTTACGCCCATTGCAGATCCACCGTCAGAACGCTTATGAAACAACACTTTTTTGGTAGCTGATAAACCCGTGACTGACGTACTGGTAATGGTACAAAACCAGGCAGTATGTTTTTTACCGGTAACAGCGTTAGCAACACCACCATCATCTTTAAAGGTAGTTAAATCAGTCGTGCTGACAGTGCCGTTTAAGCAAAGATCTTTTACCAAAGAATCAATACCTTTATCTTGTGCAGAGGCACCTGACAGATAAACTTGTAAGTCTGGCGTTACAGTTGCGTCAAGAGCAAAAGACGCTTGCGAGAATGCAGACATGGTTATTACAGCAATAGCTGCAGACAATATATTTTTTTTCATTTAGATTACTCGTATATATTAAATTAAAAATTAAACAGCCATTGATTTACGACGTGTCAATCTCAACACACCCATCAAACCGGCGCCAAACATCCAAACTGCAGCAGGCAGTGGCACAGCAGCAACGGAATATGACAAAGTACTCGCAGCCAGATTTAAATGATATTGACCATTAAATTGAGCATAAGCAGTTTGAGTGGTTAACGCTGGATTCAACGAAGCACGAAACACGTTCAATGCGCTTGATTGATCAGCAAAAATATTAACAGAATTCAACACGCCATTGAGGTTTGTACCAAATGCTGTACCGGCATAACCTGTATCAGCTAACGTTGCATAAACGCTCGCATTAGTAGCGATCAAACCAGAAACTTCATTAGCAGCTGTGTTTAAATTTAAGTTATTATTTGCAACCGCAGTGTTCGCATTATTAATTTGAGTTGAAGAGGTCTGAACAGCTGAAAACTCAGCCAAGGTATTAGAACTGGTTGTAACCAAACCATAATCGGTAAGCGATGCTGCTTTCTTGGTTAAACTGTTATAAATACCACCTGAAACGAAGCTAGAAGTACTAGTCGATAAAGAGCTTGATCCGGACACGATACTATAAATAATATTGTCACTTACGCCATTACCCGCCAAAAAGCTGGTCAAATTGGCATCACTAAGTGACCAATTACGTGTCAAATTAGTGTCAGCCAAAAATGCAGACTGTTGCATACCCAAATCCAATGAAAAAGATTTTTCAAGGGTTGTGTTCCAGATAGTCAAAACCGCTTCTGAACCGGTATACTGAAGCGGATCAACAGTCGGTGCAATTTTCGCTTCAGCAACACCTGTTGCAGCCAGTGCGATAGCACCGGCCAATAAAGTTTTAGTAAACTGTTTCATGTGTATTCCCAGATATATTTAAAAAAATTTTTACAAAAGATGTCGGCATAATCGCCTCTTATCTCTATATAATCATCAAAACCTATAACGCGTGCTCGCCTCTCAAACGGATGGGCTTTTACAGGTTACATTCAAAAGTGCATATCACTTGCCCGCACTTCTTGACAGCTAAACTCCACTACCAAACTTTCCCCTTTATTCCCTATTCCTGTTCTTCTGCCTGGCTTCCTGCCAATGTCAAATACTGAAAATGTGAATGAAGCCTTCCTGATGCTTCTTTTCAGTACAACTGATGGTGTTGCTTCCTGCTTTCCTTCGGTTCAGTCAACATCCATACCAGACGCTTTCAACATAGCGCTAGTATCCCACACCGATAGAGTCATTTAGGTTACAAGTTGATTACAATTACTTATAATGTAATACGTTTGTATTACAAAACACCTGCAATTTTTTATCTGCACTTTTATTCTATAAAAATACACAATTTTCGTTTTTAAATTATGACAAATTGATTAAATGTATGCTTTGTTATGAAACTGTAACATTAAGCGGTTATATTTAAGTAAATTAGCCGTTAATAGCATCATTGATCTTAAAATCGTATTTGAACTATGTCATCACAAGGATTTCCTGAGAGCGAGAAAAAGCAAATAGTGTCCATGCGCTTAAACAGCAATGACCGTAATGCGATCCAAGCCATTGCCTCCCGTCTTTTTGTTCGAGAAGCCGAACTTTATCGCTTTGCGGTTAATAATCTTTTAAACCGCATGCACTATCTCCAAAGCCTGGAATGCACCGGTAGTGATTTACTGCCGTTATTTATAGAATTTAGGGAGGAATTAAACCAGAATTTGGGCTTAAAAAAGCAACAACTCTATAAGGTGATAAATAACGGCAATGCTCACCCCGATAAATTTGTGCCAATGGCTGACATTGAGTTATTACTGCTTCCATTACACCAAGTACGACAACGCTTATCGCAAACAGAAGCGGCGTTGATTTTCAAACAGAATGATATTAACGTCTGGCTTGAGTGTTATTTTGTAGAGAAATATGGTCTGGTTAAAGCCATTGAAGAAGATGTTGAGATAACTGAGGGTGAAATTGAGATTTAACGCCTTATGGCTGTGCAAATAACAAACTTGCCTATGAATGCGCATGAAATAACTTAGGCATCTTGCGCCCTATCCCTATGGGCATAGCTATCTTCACAACTCGTCATCCCGGCAGGGAGAGCAAATTTTATAAATACCTATGCCCTTTGAGGAATGTTATCTTTATAGGTTAAATTAACGTGTAGTGTAAGTTTAATTTTTAACGGCTTTACGATTTGCCATCCAAGGCAACTGGATCCCCGCCAACCCTCGCGTTGCTCTCCCTGCCGGGATGACGGCTACAAGGATTGGTGAGTAAAGTTTGGGTTTGGGTTTGGGTTTGGGTTTGGGTTTGGGTTTGGGTTTGGGTTTGGG
>JBAXUR010000060.1:0-18970 GCA_037129595.1 Methylococcaceae bacterium
GAAAATAAAGCCAAACCGGTGGCTCAAGGGTTACCCGCTTCGCCGGGTGCCGCTTTCGGCAAATGTGTATTTGATGCCGATACCGCCGAATTAATGGGCCGTGCCGGAGAGTTGGTTATTTTACTGCGGGAAGAAACCAAGCCTGAAGATATCCATGGCTTTTTTGCAGCCCAAGGTATTTTGACCAGTCGCGGCGGCAAAACCTCCCATGCGGCAGTGGTTGCCCGAGGCATGGGCAAAGCCTGTATTGCCGGTGCTGAAGACATAAAAATAGATGTGCGTACCCGCCAAGCTGTTATTGGCGACCTGCACATTCGCGAAGGCGATATCATCACCATTGATGGCAGCACCGGACTTATTTATCTAGGTAAAATTGCAACCATTGAACCCTCATTTTCAGAAGAGTTAAAAACCTTATTGTCTTGGGCCGATCAGATTGCAGAATTGGAAGTCCATGCCAATGTTGACACCCCGGAACGCGCACGCATGGCGGTCAGTTATGGCGCAACCGGTATTGGTCTGTGCCGTACCGAACGCATGTTTAATGCCTCAGATCGTCTGCCGTTAGTGATTGATATGATTCTGGCGGACAGCAAAAAAGCCAGACAGGAAGCACTGGAAAAATTATTTCCAATTCAACGTGATGACTTTAAACAAATCTTTGAGGCCATGTCACCTTATCCGGTAACGGTTAGGTTGTTGGATCCGCCCATGCATGAATTCTTGCCCAGTGAGCATCAACTGGAAGATGAAATCAAAGCCTTAAATCTCTATAAAGTGATAGTTCAGGGCCAGCAGGTCGCCTTGGATACTGTGGGCGACCATACCTTATTACCGGCACCGTTTAATCACCTAAATGAAGAAGTCATCAATAAAGCAATTGCCAAAAAGGAATTGATGCTTAAGAAGGTCAAAGAATTGTATGAAGTAAATCCCATGCTGGGTCACCGTGGGGTGCGTCTTGGTATGTCGTATCCGGAAATTTACCAAATGCAAATTCGATCAATTCTTGAAGCGGCTGCGCTCTGCACTAAACAAGGTACATCGATTTTGCCTGAAATCATGGTGCCCCAGGTTATTACCTTACAGGAATTGCTAAAAGTAAAAGCCTTCGTCGACCAAATTCAACAGGAAGTTGAAAGTCAATACGGTATTGCCCTTAAATTTAAATTCGGAACCATGGTAGAAACCGTCAGAGCCTGCACCCGTGCCGGGGAATTGGCGCAAGTAGCCGAATTTTTCTCTTTTGGTACCAATGACTTAACTCAGGCAACTTTCTCGTTTTCACGCGAAGATGCAGAAAACAAATTTTTACCGCTTTACAATGAAATCGGCTTACTTGAAGACAATCCATTTGAAGTCCTTGATGCAAAAGGTGTCGGTCAGCTAATGAAAATGACCGCTGATTCCGGACGAAAAACCCGCCCCGATATCAGCATAGGCATTTGTGGTGAACAAGGCGGGCATCCACAATCGATTCGCTTCTGTCACCATATTAAACTGGATTATGTCTCCTGCTCGGCACCCCGCATCCCCATCGCCAGGCTGGCTGCAGCCCATGCGAAATTGCTGGAGGATGATTACAGTATTGGTTGATCCTGAACCTGTTATTCTGCGCGTAAAGTGTTGAGTAAGTTTTATGTGTTGATTCAACATACGGCGCAATACGGCTACCGCCTATTGCGCCCTAAGTGCTATGCGCCCAGGATAATCCTGGTAGCAAGTAGCCTTGATGGAGTGAAACGGAATCGAGGGTGATGGGCTCCGATTATCCTCGATTCCACTAAGTTACATCGAGGCTACTTGCTGAGCGCCTTTATTGAAAAACATATCAAAGATAAACATTAACCACATAACTAAAGGATGTCATGATCCGATTTCTTGCTTTAGCTTTTATCATCTAGCTTCTCTTTTCCCGAATTTCCCTTGCACAAGATGAGATGGGCACATCACCTACAACTATGCCTGTTGAAACATTGCATCAGCTCGATAGCATGGATAAATTATTAGACGCGACACTCACCCGCATTCCGCGTTGCTTCATGCGGGCTACTTGCTTAAATCTCAAAAATATTGACTAAGGTTGAAGAAATTATTTTTTGCGTTTTTGAGTCCACAGTCCCCAGTTTTTTAATGAGCCTGGATTTGTCGACTGACCTTAATTGATCCAGTAAAATAAGGCCGGTATTATCTTGAAACTGAAGCTCAACTCTTGAGGGTGCCTGAAATCCTTTGGTAGTCATGGGGGCGATTAAAACAGTTTTTAGGCAATTCATTTCATTGGGTGAAACAATGACACAGGGTCTTGTTTTTTTAATTTCACTGCCAATGGCTGGATCAAGTTCGATGAGATAAACGTCAAACCGATTAACTACCATTCCCACGCCTCTCCAGTGGCAAGCTCTGAAGAATGATCAAGATTCCTGTTGGTTTCTTTAAAATCTTGCTCAATTTGAGATGCTGCAATGCTTTTAAACTGCTCTTTCCAGCCTTTTCTTGCACTTTTTATGGGGGTGATTAATAAACCGTTATCGACGACTTGAATTTCAAATTCTTTGTTTTGAAGGTTGGCTTGTTTAATAAGTGGTTGCGGAATTCTGATTCCCTGAGAATTTCCTATTTTGATTAAGTGTGGCATAGTTTACTCATCTTTTTTAAAAGCGGGGTGATTACATTGTAATTACTTTTAAGATGAGTTTCAAATGAAAAATGTTCATGTAGAGCTTCCTGTCTCAATCCTACCCATTCCTCTTATCCAACGCTTGCAAATGCCTTAATTTTTCCTTGATTTTTATTTCCAGACCTCGATCAACTGGCTGGTAATAACGCGTTCCTGCCAGTTGATCCGGAAAATAATTTTCACCGGCGGCATAGGCTTCCGGCTCATCATGGGCGTAACGATAGGCTTTGCCATAATCCAGGGATTTCATGAGTTGGGTGGGTGCATTTCTTAAATGCACCGGTACCCCCAGACTGCCGCTTTGCTTGGCATCGCGCATGGCGGCGTTGTACGCTTTATAAACAGCATTACTTTTAGGCGCACAAGCCATATAAACAATAGCTTGCGCCAAGGCCAGTTCACCTTCCGGACTACCTAGACGTTCTTGGGCTTCCCAGGCATTAATGGCAATCTGCAAAGCTCGGGGGTCGGCATTGCCAATGTCTTCAGAAGCTATTCTAACAATACGTCTGGCCAAATAGCTTAAGTCACAACCCCCATCCATCATGCGGCATAACCAATAAAGTGCAGCATCCGGTGAGCTGCCTCTTACCGATTTATGCAGGGCTGAAATCTGGTTATAAAACTCTTCACCTTGATTATCAAAGCGTCTAACGCCGCCGGAAAGCACTTCTCTGGCGCACGCTTCATTAATCACATGGCTATCTTTTGCAGCGGCAAGCTCTACCGCTATTTCAAGTAGATTGAGTAATCTTCTGGCATCGCCGTCAGCGGCTTCGGCAAATTGCTGTTTAATGTCATCGGCCATTTCAATGCCCAGACTGCCCAGACCTCTATGGCTATCATGTAACGCCTTATCTATAACGTCTCTTAAGTCATTACTGGTTAGCGCATTAAGCACATAAACGCGAGCGCGTGATAACAAGGCGTTATTAAGGGCAAAAGAGGGATTTTCAGTAGTCGCACCGACAAAATAAACAGTGCCATCTTCTACATGCGGTAGGAAAGCATCTTGTTGTGATTTATTAAAGCGATGCACTTCGTCGACAAATAAAATAGTACGTCGATGTTGTTCAAGCTGGATTTTTTTAGCTGCACTGACAGCGGCCCTGATTTCCTTAACACCGGATAATACCGCAGAAATCGGCATAAACTCGGCATCAGAATGCAGGGCGATTAATCGTGCCAGTGTCGTTTTACCGGTTCCTGGCGGCCCCCAGAAAATCATGGAATGCAGGCGACCGGATACCACGGCTTCGTAGAGTGGTTTGCCGGATTTTAGAATATGGTGTTGACCTACGTAATCGTCCAGCGATTGTGGCCGCATTCTATCAGCCAATGGCTTGGTTAAATCATCGAACATTGAGAGGCAAGTGCAAAAAAGAAGGTTAAAGGATTGTGCCTTTGGCTTTAAAAGCTTTTCACCACGAAGGACACGAAGTTTTAAAAGCTTCCACCACGAAGGACACGAAGTTTTTTCTTTCTTCGTGTCCTTCGTGTCTTCGTGGTGAATATCTTCGTGGTGAATAAAAAGCCTGTTTAATCAGAAAACACATCGGCTCCCTTGGGGGCTTTAAATTCAAATACAGTCGGTTTTATCGGTGGGTTAAGCAATACATTGGAGAAATAGATACGGGTTAGTTGACCGAAATTATCACTCAACTCCATTCCGCCCAACGAGCCTTTATTTAAACCGATTAAAATATATTTAAAGCTGCTTTCCTGATTTTTGGGTAATAATTTAATCCATTGCATGTCGCCATCAACACCTTGATCTTGCATGGTAAAATTATCATCCAGCGATATATTGCCACTTAACAATAAGGCAGGTGTTGAGCCGACCGACTCATCGAGTTTTTTAATAGTGACTTGTTCCAAATCGGTATCGTAAAACCAGACTTTTCCGGAAGTGGAGACAATTTGTTGCTGAAACGGTTTTAAATAATCCCAGCGAAATTTTCCAGGTCGTTGCAGATAAAAAATACCGTAACTGGTTTGATAAGGATCGCCCGCTTCATTAATTAATACTTGTTTAAAATCAGCGGTCAATGACTTTGATGCCTTTAAAAATGCCTGCAACTGTTTGACGGGTTCGTCTGCTGCATAACCGGCGCTATTAATAAAAAAGAAAGTCAAAAAAATCAGGCGAAAAATAATCATTTTAATCATAGATGCTCTTTTAGAATTCATTGGGGTTGCGGTTCGCTGGGGTTAGGTGCACTTTCAGTTTGGCCAGGCTCGGTTTGTTCGGTATCGCCAGGTAAAAAATCTTCAAACCACGATTTATCCTCTTGTCCGCAACCTGAGTAAGTCGTTGGCTCTGATCCCGAAATGTAGGGATATTGCTTGCCGCCTCCGCAGCCTTGTTTCGTTAACAAACCACTACCCGGCTCAACCCAGACTAACTTGACATTATCAGGTGGAATCAAGTTCACTGCTTGGGTTGATATTTGTTGCATTAATGCGACCCAGAGAGGCAGCGCCCCGGTGGCACCGGTTAACCCAATCGGTTTATTATCATCCCTGCCAACCCAGACAACGGATAAATAATCGCCCGTGTATCCGGCAAACCAGCTATCTTTGGCATCATTGGTGGTGCCGGTTTTACCGACCAAACCATAATCTTTAGGGAAAGACGAATAGGCCGCTTTTCCTGTACCTTCATGCATCACTTCCTGCAAGATGGTATTGACGATATATGTTGCCGCTGGATCGACAGCCTGTTTAACGGTAAAGGGATAACTTTGTAACTGTTTACCATCGGTATCAACGACCGCTCTAATGCTTTTAATAGGGGTTGAAAAACCATCCCCAGCCAGCGTTTGATACATCTGGGTCACTTCTATGGGTGTCAGTGATGCGGCTCCCAGTAATAAAGAAGGATACAGATCAAACGGCCGGGTGACACCCATATTTTTTAAGGTTTTGGCGGTGCTGGCTACGCCAATATCCATACCTATACGGACAGTGGCCAAGTTGTAAGATTTCGCTAATGCGGTGTGCAAAGCGACACTGCCATGTTCTTTATGATCGTAATTTTTAGGAATCCAGTCGGTGCCATTTTGACCCTTAACCACAATGGTAGAGTCGCTTACGCGTGTGGTAATGGTATATTTATCCGGATATTGCAGAGCCGTCAAATAAACCGCCGGTTTGATTAAGGAGCCGATAGGGCGCACTGCATCTAACGCACGATTGAAGCCACCCGCCATATTTTCACGACCACTCGTTAAAGCGGTAACCTCGCCACTATCGCGACGGGTAACGATGACCGCTGTGTCAAGATCATTGACGTGCACCGATTTTTCAAGTTGTTTTAACTTAGTCTCAACGGTCTTTTCCAAGACATCCTGAACTTGCGTATCCAGCGTAGTAAAAATTCTTAGCCCCTGAGAGGTTAAGTCTTCTTCACGATAATCCTGCTTTAATTGCCGCTTGACGAGATCAAGAAAACCAGGATAGCGATTAGATGAACGCTGCATGCGAGGAATGACACTTAATGGTTTGGCGATGGCTTGAGTGGCTTGATCCTTGGATAAATAGCCTTCTGTTGCCATTTGCTCAAGCACCAGATTACGCCGTTGCAAGGCACGATCAGGAAACCGTCGGGGATCATATTCAGAGGGGCCACGCACCAAGGCTACCAAGGAGGCGACCTGCTCCAACGGGAGATCTTTTAAGGTGCTGCCAAAATAGAACTCACTGGCCAGGCCAAAGCCATGAACAGCGCTTGAGCCATTTTGACCTAAATATATTTCATTTAAATAGGCTTCCAGAATCTCGTTTTTACTGTAGCGGTATTCTAAAATCAGTGCCATTAAGGCTTCTTTAACTTTACGGGACAATCGCCGTTCATTGGTTAAATAAAAGTTTTTAACTAACTGTTGGGTGATGGTACTGCCTCCTTGTACCATACCGCCAGCGCGAACATTAGTCCACATCGCTCTGGCAATACCCTTCAATGAAACGCCAAAATGCTGATAAAAATCGCGGTCTTCGGAAGCAAGCAGCCCTTTAATCAGAGAGTCCGGCGCTTCTTCCAGCTTGATGAGCACCCTGTCTTCTTTAATTGTGGGATAAAAACTGCCAATTTGCACGGGATCCATACGGACAATGGCAACCTCTTCAGATTTTGTTATGTCCGTAATAGATTCTATGCCTATATCGGTAAAGCTCAGCGACATCTGTATGCTGGGTTGATGTTGATCCCAAAAAGCAAAATCACGCGTTTTTACACTAATTTGTGAACCTTCTTTAAAGTAGGTTCCTTCTACTGATAACTCGGCATCTTGTCGGTAATGCAGCATGTTTAACAAGGCTTCAAATTTTTCAGGAGGCAATGCGTAGCCCGCATAAAGCTCAACAGGACTGGCATAAACCCGTGCAGGAATGGCCCAGCGTTTACCCTCAAATTGATTACGAACGTTATAATCCAGATAGCCCAGATAACTGATAAACATAAATAAACCGACTGCTGAAAAAATCAGAAACAGGTTTCTAAACCAATGATTGCCTGATTTTTTTACCGGTTTTTTGTTGCCGTATCGGGAGCCGCGCCTGCTTGTTTTTTCTGCCATAGCCTTTTATAAATTAATAATTTAAATCATCATCCCTATATTCTCTCCATTATACATAAATCAGGATGACGGGATTCAGTAACCATGACTGTAACGCTATAAAATGAACATTAAATGAACCGACTTGGCGAGCTCTCATATTTCAACTGAAGTCGGAACAGTATGAATAGACGATGGCATTATTTCCTTACATAGTTAAAACAATTTTTCCGGTGGTATGGCCGGCTTCGATTAACTGATGTGCAACAGCCGCTTCTTTTAAGGGTAACTGTTGACCGACATGAAGCTTTAACAGGCCTTTATCAGCCCATTGTGCGCATTGATTTAAAATGTCGACATGTTTGTCTCGGGCATCAGGCAGATCTCTTAGCATCGGTGTTAGCATCAACTCAAAACCAATCAGTAAATTACGCATTCTGGCTTCACTCAGGTTCAACTCACCCGGATCCAGCAACGTTATCAAGCGTCCAAAATGAGCCGTTGCGGTGATACTTTCTTTAAATACCTCAGCGCCTACCGTATCAAAAACCAGATCGGCACCTTTGCCGCCGGTAAGCTCGTTGACTGCATCGACAAAACCGTTTGGCGTATAAATAACAGCTTCATCAGCGCCCAGGCTTTTTACAAAGTCCGCTTTTTGTTCAGAGCTTACCGTAGCAATGACTCTGGCGCCCTTTAGTTTAGCCAATTGTATCGCTACATGCCCAACACCACCTGCACCCGCATGAATCAACACCGTTTGTCCGGCCTGTAAACCGCCTCTATCAAACAAAGCGCCCCACGCAGTAATCAATACCAAGGGTGCTGCAGCCGCTTCAACAAATGAAAAAGTCTTGGGACTCAAGCTAATCCAGCGTTCATCAAGCACGGTATATTCGGCATAGTTACCTTGCTCGCGACCCAGTCCGCCATTACAAAACCAGACCTGATCGCCGACCTTAAATTGACTGACACCGACGCCCGTTTCGACAACAATGCCGGCACCATCACACCCCAATACCGCAGGTAACGGTTGATCATAAAACACGCCATGACGTCTGACTTTTGTATCGACTGGATTAACACCTGCCGCTTGCAATTTAACTTTAATCTCAGTTGCGGTTGAAATTTCAGGTTCTTGTAGTTCCTGACAGATTAAAACATCCGCTTCACCAACGGCTGTCATTAGAATTGCTTGCATGTTTACTTTTCCTTATTTTAGTTGCTATCAATCTGCCAGCCATTGCTGGCGATAATCCTGATAGGGGCTGTGTTTCAATTTCTGTATTTTCCGGTCTTGATAACCATAAATATCCGGTAGATTGTAACCATTAAAGCGGTTGGCTTTAACCAGACTGTAAGCACCCACATTTTTAAAAACCAATTTATCGCCAACTGCCAGAGGTTTATTAAAACGATATTCCCCGAATACATCACCCGCCAGACAAGTGCTGCCCGCTAAAATAGCCGGGCAGTTTCCCTTAGGATCATGTTCATGACATTCAGGCTGGCGCTGATATTCAAACACTTCCGGATTATGATTAACGGAGGTATCCAGTATGGCAATGGTTTTACCGTCACTGACAAAACAATCAATAACCGTGGACACTAAATAGCCGACATGACCAACGACCGCTTTGCCCGGTTCAATATAAACATCAAGATCAAAGTCTTTTTTTAACTGGTTTACCAAGTCAATAAACGGGCGGTGATCTTTAATTTGATTAAACAAATAACCACCACCCAGATTCAGCCAGTCTAGTTGAGCCAGGCTTTTACCAAAATAACTGCGCAGTTTCTCTACTGTCTTAATTAACGGCGTCAAGTCGGTTACAGAAAAAACATTATGGATATGCAATCCTTTAACCTGATCAAGGCAAGACGATTGCCACAAGTCATCAATATCAACACCCAATTTTGAATAGGTTCGACAAGGATCAAAGCGGTCATCCTTAAGAAATGACAACTTGGGATTAACACGCAAACCAACCGAGGTTTGTACAGAGCAAGTCGCCGCAAAACGCTGATACTGGGTTAACGAATTAAAACTGATATGCGTCAGTAAACGCGACATATCCTCAAACTCATCAGGTCTTATCCCTGGTGTGGTTAAATGAATACCGCCCTGCCCTGCCAAGATCTCGGTAGCCAGTCGCGCTTCAAACAAAGAACTGACCGAAAAACCGTCAACAAAGGGTTTTGCAAGCTCCAGAATCGAAGTTAAAGGCAGGGACTTGATTGAATATAAAACCTTACAGCCGCACCGATGGCGTAAGGTGTTTAATGTTTTTAACGTGTTAATAATCTCACCGGTCTCCAGAACCAATGCAGGCGAGGAAGAAATACTATCTTTTATATATTGAAAATCCATTAACCGGAAAACGGGTGACCCTAAAAATATGTTGCCCAAATAATACACAGATTAAAGACATTGGTAAAAAGCAATTTAATTTAAAAGAGTGTAGAACAATTCTAAAATGTATAATCAAAAAATTTAAAGCATTATCCGTTATTATTTTCAAGGAAGCCCCATGTCCTCTAACCGTCCCGTTGTACTCTCATTTTCCGGCCATGATCCCAGCGGTGGTGCCGGGATACAGGCAGATATTGAAACGCTGGTGAGTCATCAGTGTCATTCAGCCAGTGTTATTACGGCCTTGACCGAGCAAGATACCCGTAATGTAAAAAAGCTGATTCCACAAAGTCCGGAAAACATTATCAGTCAGGCCAACACCTTGCTGGATGATTTACCTGTTAATGTTTTTAAAATTGGCTTAATCGGTCATCATGAAACAGCCATAGCGATCTATGCGATTTTAAAACAACATCCGCACATTCCGGTTGTTTTTGATCCGGTACTGGCTGCGGGGGGTGGCACCGAATTATCCAATGATAGATTAATTGCCACTATTGTCGATTTATTACTGCCCTGCACTACCGTCTTAACACCCAACAGTGAAGAGGCACGCAGGCTTGCAGGCTATGATGAATTGGATGAATGTGGGCTGGAATTACTGGAGCAAGGTTGTGACTATGCGCTGATTACCGGCACCCATGAATCGACACCCTCGGTCAGCAATCAACTGTTTCATGACAACCGTTGCTGGGAAACCTATACTTGGGATCGATTACCAGCCAGCTATCACGGTTCTGGTTGCACCTTGGCCACCAGCATTGCGGCCCTTATGGCGCATGGTCTGGAGCCTATTCAAGCGGTTATGGAGGCGCAGGAATATACCTGGAATTCATTAAACAGTTCTTATCAACCGGGTCGAGGCCAGCTTATTCCCAACCGGTTTTTCTGGATGGAGGAAGACACGTGAGATTTCCGGCACGAGGACTTTACGCCATTACCCAAACGGATAATAAATCCGGCGATGCCATTATTAACGACGTTATTTCGGCGATTAAAGGCGGCGCTGTGATTGTGCAGTATCGTGATAAAAATCCGCTTGATGCCGTTTTTTTGGCCAGCGAACTGGTTAAAATCTGCCATCAGCATCAGGTTCCGTTGATTATTAACGATGACGTTGAACTGGCTGCCAGTGTAAGTGCGGATGGCGTTCATATCGGCAAAGAAGACGGCGCTATTGCGCAGGCAAGAAGACGCTTGGGTGCTGATGCCATCATCGGCGTCTCCTGTTATAACTTTGTCGAGCAGGCGCTGGACGCACAAAACCAAGGAGCGACTTATGTGGCTTTTGGTCGGTTTTTTCCGTCTACATCAAAACCACTGGCGGCACCTGCACAGATTGAAACCTTGCGACAAGCCAAGCTTTTATTGACCATCCCTCTTGTCGCCATAGGCGGTATTTTACCGGAAAATGGTGCGCCATTATTGGCGGCCGGTGCTGATTTTTTGGCGGTTATCGGCGGATTGTTTGAGAGCCAACCGGAACAATCAGCACGCGCGTATCAGGCATTGTTTGAGGATTAATTAAATCTAATTCTGACTAATAATGGATTCTTTAAACCACGCTTTGGTTAGTTGGCTTTCCTGGGAGTGATCAATGATCGGTGCCGGATATTTGCAGAGCTGGTGTTTTTTATCCCATTGATGGATGGTTTTCGGTGGTAGTGCTTTAAGTTCCGGTATCCAGTGATAAATGTACCGGCAATCGGCATCAAATTTTTGCTGTTGTAGCCAAGGGTTAAATATCCTGAAATAAGGCTGTGCATCACAGCCGGTTGAGGCTGCCCATTGCCAATTACCGTTATTGACACAGGGATCATAATCGATCAGATGTTGGGCAAAATAACGCTCGCCCCAACGCCAGCTGACATGCAAATCTTTAACCAAAAAAGATGCCACTATCATTCTCAGCCGGTTGTGCATAAAGCCTGTGGCATTTAGTTCTCTCATGCCGGCATCAACAATCGGAAAGCCGGTTCTACCTTCGGCCCAGGCCTGAAAATAATCGCGGTTATTATCCCAGTGCAGAGTGGCAAATTTATCCAAAAATGCTCTGCCAAAAACCTGTGGAAAATGATAAGCAATATGCGTAAAAAAATCCCGCCAGTACAACTGCCTTAACAAGGGGTGTTCGCTTCCCAGCGCTTCAGTAATTGCATAATAAATTTCCCGCACTGAACAGGTGCCAAATTTAAGATGCGCAGAAAGCTTGCTGGTCGCATCCAGCGCAGGAAAATCACGCGTATGCTGATAATCGGCCTGTTTATTGAGCTGATCAAGCATGGCAAGCGCCTGGTTACGACCGCCTTGAATAACATCCGGTTTGGCTTCCGTTAATGATACACCCAGTTGGTCGATGGTGAATTCAGATGCGGGTGGCAACCAATGGTTATTGGTTAATGCCTGCGGTAAGGCTACAGGAAACTGCCTGGCATTATTATAAAAAGCTGTAAAAACTTTATAAGGTGTTTGGTCGTTTTTAAGCGCTTGCTCTGGTTCATTGAGTAGCGCATCAGCCAGAATGTATAAGCTTATCCCCAATTTATTGCATACGTCTACCAACTCGGCATCACGCTGCCTGCTAAAGGGCGTGTAATCGCGATTGATAAACACAGCCTGTATGTGCTGCTGCTCCAATACGCTACGAATAACTTGCTCAGGCAAGGCATGATAAAGCCCCAGTTTACCACCGGCTATTTGCAACTGCTGTTCAAGGTCGGTAATAGACTGCAACATAAATTGCAGTGCCGGTTTGCTCTGATAAGGATGCGGTTCTATTTGCCTGGGATCAAAAATGAAGCAGGGTAATACCTGTTGGGAAAGGCGTAGCGCTTCATTAAGTGCGGTATTGTCATGCAAACGCAAATCACGACGGAAAATAAACAGTGAATTTGTGTAGCGGGTCATTGATGGCTCGGGTGATAAAAGGGGAAGGTGATTTAATGATTATTCTATCACACGCGCTTTTTGTAGTTGCAAACGCAGCGCTTCCAGTCGTTTGCGATTAACACCAAAGTCACTATGGCCGGTACGTGAGGCAGAGCGAATATGAATTAAACGCTTTTCAGCATCAAGAATCACATTGATATCGTCCACAAACCGAAACACCAAACTGGTAGCTTCGGCATGAAGCGTATCATTGGTTTCATGGGTAATCACCATGCGACTTTGGCTGTTAAGCGCTTGTTTTAACGCTTGCCATGCCTCGCTGGGTTGACCTTTTATTTTAAAAGGCTCAATGAAATGGGGGGCATCTTGCGCCTGACTGGAAACACAGTTAGGGCTATCCCGGCAAAGTGGCAGGGTTTTTTCTGATGCTGAATTAGCCTGATTTGTTGTATTGAGTGTCATAAAAAAAATATAAAAAAGGATTTTAAATGTCATAAGCCGCGAGGATGCATAAAAATTCTGTAAAAAATATCTTTATAATTTTACATAAATTTAAGAAGAGTCAAATTTTTGCATGACTTTACAGTGGCAAAAGGCTAATGTACGCTACCTTTTATGAGAACAGGAATTTTATTTGCTATTAGCCCATAACTTACCTTTGCGGCTGATTTTATTAAAAACGAATAACTTAACTTTTACCCGACAGGATAACCGGCTTTTTTTACCGGATTTGATTTGCATGTTATAAAAGTTAAGGTACTATAAAGATATATAGTTCTATTAAAGGCAGATTTCACTTAAAAAAATAATAAAATTAAAGTAGTCGTCTTATTTCTGCAGGGAGCTTTTATAAAATCAATAATTAGGTTGAGTAATGATTTCAACTGGGAGGGGTATTGCAGTGCAAATTAAATTTTCGTTTGATTCATCCAAGCCAATTGCTGGTGAAGCAAACATTGAAATCAACAGATCTATTAACGATGTATTTTATTATATTGGTGAGCATTTTTATGATAATTACCCTAAATGGGCACTAGAGGTTGTTGAATTTGAACCTCTGGATGGCAACCATGTTTTTGTCGGAGCCAAAGCAAAGCAAATTCGTGAAGACAACGGTACAAAAGTTGAATCTATTTTTGAAATCACCCACTATCAACCCTCTATAACGCTTATCTTTAAAGGCATCACCGAGCCCTATATACACAGTTATTTTTTAGAAAGTAGCGAGCAAAAACATACTCGATTGACCTTTCGTTTCGAATTGCCGGAAATTGACGTTTTTATGCGTCCCTTTCAAAAATTGATTCGATCTGCAATTGAAGATGGCGCAGAAAATACGGTTGAAAATATTAAAAATTTACTAACAGCTGTTCCGGGCTAATAGCCGGTCGCTTCGAAATTATTATATGAATTGGAATTAAAATATGCCTTTTATTGTTGAAAAAGATAGCGGTCTTATTCCGCAAATACTTTCCGCTATTTTAGATGAATGTGTGAATGGTGTTACTTTGGCGGATCCTGATTTGGAAGGCTCCCCCATCGTTTACGCAAACAAAGCGTTTGAGCGTTTGACGGGCTACAATCAGGAAGAAACCGTTGGTTATAACTGCCGTTTTCTTCAGGGTGACGATAGAGACCAGGAAGGGCGTTATCAAATTGCTGAGGCCATGAAAAATCACGAAGGCGTTGAAGTCACATTGCGTAATTATAAAAAAGACGGCACCTTGTTTTTTAATCGTTTAAAAATAACGCCCCTGTTCGATAAAAAACATCGAGTCATTTATTATTTGGGCGTGCAATATGATATAACGAACCAGGTTAACGCCAGTAATGAAATTAAAGAGTTAAACGATTTATTAAACGCCAGCCAGAATAAGTAATTAATGTTTAATAAAACCATACTAACTATTAAGGCAGATTTATGAATGCAACTGATAATGCCAGCCCTGACGGTGGTATGTTTTTTAATGAAGCATTATTTGGTCTAGCCATAGCTGCTTTTATTTTATTAATCATTATCGAAAAACGTCATCCTTTTCGTGAATTTTCCCAGAAGACATTTAAGGAATCGTTTGTTACCAACACCACTGCATTTTTGGTTAACAACGTTATTCTGACCGTATTAAGAGCCTCATCGTTATTTATTGTCGCGCAACAATTTGCCTCTTACGGATTATTAAGCGGCCTGGATAATGGCCCGCTTAAATGGTTGCTGGCATTTGCTTTTTTTGATTTGGCCATTTATCTCTGGCACGTTGCCAGCCACAAATACGAGTATCTGTGGAGATTTCATAAAGTGCATCATAGTGATAAAGGCTTTCATGTTTCTACCGGCTTTCGCTTTCACGTTTTTGATTTGTTGCTGGAAATTATTTACAAATGTGTATTTGTAGTGGTCATTGGCGTAAATGCGTACCTGGTACTTTCTATTGAAATTGTCGAGTTGTTTTTTGTATTGTTTCATCATGCCAATATTCGCGTTAAAAATGAAGAGGTCATTTCGCAAGTATTTATTACGCCGTCATTACATAGAACACATCATTCAACCTTGCGTAAAGAGCACGATAGTAATTACGGAATTGTTTTTTCAGTTTGGGACCGGCTGTTTGGAACTCGACAAGTAGCGGTTCCTGAACATATTGGCCTTGATTTAATTGAAGCTGAAAATTTTATACAGCTTTTTTCATTGGCATTTATTACTGAACTTAAATTCAAAAAATTATTGAGCCGGATACCTAAAGGAAAAAAACAATAAATAAGCGGTGGCGATTTGCACGCTTCATAGATAGATAGACTGATTGACTGTTAATAACTTCAGCGATGATAATAAAAACAAAAAAAGACATTCCGTCCAGTGAAATTACTGATCCGTTGGTTTTTAAGAACCGTCGTCAGGTCATTAAAGGAATGTTGGCGACCCTAATTGCCGGTACAGGTATTTCGCCGACATTGGCCAACAATAAATCGGTGTGGGGAGATTTGCCCAAAGGCAATTTTTCATCTGATTCGTTGACCCTTACGCCTGCTGAACTCATCAAAAATTACACGAATTATTATGAGTTCTCGTTTAATAAAGAAGATTCAACAAGCCTGGCTCAAAATTTGATTACAGACCCATGGTCTGTAGAGATCAGCGGTGAAGTGGAAAAGCCGGGCACTTATTATTTGGAAGATATTTTGCGTCAGCAGTCGCTTCAAGAATATATCTATCGTCTTCGCTGTGTCGAAGCGTGGTCAATGGTTGTGCCTTGGGTTGGTTTTTCGCTGGGTAGTTTATTAAAAATGGTTAAACCGTTGTCAACGGCCCATTTTGTAAAATTTACCGCCGTTTATCAGCCCAAAGCAATGCCCAATCAACTTAGCAACACCATGCTGGAATGGCCCTATATCGAAGGTTTACGCATTGATGAAGCCATGCATCCGTTGACAATATTGGCGGTTGGCATGTACGGCGATACGCTGCCCAAGCAAAATGGTGCGCCCTTGCGCTTGGTTGTGCCTTGGAAATACGGCTTTAAAAGCATTAAAGCGATTGTAAAAATTGAGTTATTAAAAAGACCGCCCGTTACAACATGGAATAAATTTGCACCTAATGACTATGGTTTTTACGGCAATGTAAATCCGACGGTTGCCCACCCGCGTTGGAGCCAAAACACCGAGCGCCAATTAGGTGGCAGTTTTTTTACGCCACGTCGGCAAACTGAATTATTTAATGGCTATGGTGAACAAGTAGCTTCAATGTATAACGATATGGATTTACGGCATTTTTTCTGATGGTTTTACGATTCAACAATTTATGGTCTTTAACGATAATCGCTGGTTTATTACCCTTGGTATGGTTGTTTATTGATATTGCTTTCGACAATTTAGGTTCAAATGCCATTCAAGCGCTACATATTCGCTTGGGCGATTGGTCATTACGTTTTTTATGGCTGACACTGGCTATTACGCCGGTTCAAACGATTACAAAATGGCGTGGCATGACCGATTATCGGCAATTGTTAGGCTTGTATGCTTTCTTTTATGCGACCTTGCATTTACTGGCCTATTTACTGCTGGATCATGGTCTGAAGTGGGGCATTATTGGCACTGATATTATTGAAAGTTCTTATATTTGGTTTGGAATATTAGCCTATACCATTGTTTTTTTATTAGCGCTATCATCGCCCAAATGGGCTAAAAAGCGCATGGGTAAAACCTGGAAAAAACTTCATCGGTATATTTATGTTGCTGCAATTGCCGGCATTCTTCATTACTACTGGCAACTCAAAGGCAATCTGGCGGAACCTTTGTTTTATTTAATCCTGATTGTTTTATTACTGGGTTTTCGTGTCGCCGTCTGGTTTAAAAACCGTAAATTTAATAAAATGATGATCCCAACCAGTAAAAGGCTTGTGGTCGTGGCGGTAAATCCGGTTGTGATACCTGAAACAATCGCAGAACCACAAGAGATAATCCTTAAGAGCTTAAGGAATCGGGCGCCTTAATATGGAATTTTTTACCGCAGCGACTGAAAAAAATTTGAATCCCCTAGCAACAGACATGATAAAAAAAATACCTATCGGTATTAGCAGTTGTTTACTGGGTGAACAAGTCCGTTTTGATGGCAGCCACAAACGCGATGCCTACATTGTCGGTACACTTAGTCAATATTTTGACTTTCACCCCTTCTGCCCGGAAGTGGCGATTGGTTTAGGTATACCCCGGCCTACCATTCATCTGGTGAAAACCGATGATGCCGTCCGTTGCGTTGGGGTTAAAAATCCGGAACTGGATTTAACAAAGCGTTTGCTTGACGTTGCTGTACAACAAAAAGAGTGTCATTCCGGGTTATGCGGTTATATTTTAAAAAAGGATTCGCCCAGTTGTGGCATGGAGCGTGTTAAGGTTTACTCGGGCAATCAGCCACACCGGGAAGGTTTTGGTATTTTCGCACAGGAAATGATGCGCAATAATCCGTTGCTGCCGGTAGAAGAAGAAGGCCGTCTTGGCGATCCTGGCTTGCGTGAGAATTTTATCCAGCGTGTTTATGTGCTCTATCGTTGGCAACAGTTATTGGCAGAAGGTCTTTCGGCTCAAAAACTGACTCATTTTCATGCCCGCCATAAACTGATCATAATGAGTCACGCAGATTATCGTGAACTGGGGCAATTGTTGGCCGGTTTAAGTAAAGATAATCTGCTGGAGATTGCCGAACACTATATTTCGCAGTTAATGAATACCCTTAAAATAGTTGTTAATCGCAGTAACCACGTTAATGTGTTGCAACATATTCAGGGCTACTTAAAAAAAGAATTAAGCACCGATGATAAAGCGGAGCTTTGTGAAGTGATAGAGCGATATCGGGAGGGGGAAATACCGCTTATTGTCCCGTTGACCCTGCTTAAACATCATTTCCGTAAATCCCCCGATCCTTATATAGAAGAATCTTATTACCTGTCACCTTATCCGCAAGAACTAAAACTCATTAATCAGTTATAAATAGTTGAGTTACGTTGTTACTAACCCACATTGCTTATCCTTCACCAATAACCTCTTGTATTAGCGATATATCTTTACGCAACAATTCATTGATTAAAGACTGTAGATTAACGCCTTTAATTTTTGCCTTCTCGGCAAACCAGCTTTCAACATCTTGATCCAAATAAACCGGGATTTTTAATTGCGCATCAGAATGATAAAAGCGCCCACGCTCAGCATTGAAAAAATCATATTCGTCTTTCATTATGAACCCTCATATTGATTTGTTCATGTCGAGTCGCTTGTCTTGCTGAAATAACTCCAAAGATTAGTAGGGTGCGCATCGCGCACCACAACCATGCCAGAGAAAGAGCGCTAATTACGCTACAGGTAGAAAAAACAATAGATTGTGGTGCAAATAAAACCGTTTAGTGGATGCGGTTTTAGGTGCGCGATGCGCTCCCTACCACTTCAACCGTTTTGGTCGGAATTATAAACCCCGACCAGCGCAAGCGTGGGAACGATGTAAATACTACTCACATTCCAAGCTTTCAGCACGCTGAAATCCCCGAGGTAAATGCAATCCTCTTTTGGCACGACTGCTCGTGTAATGCTCTATATCCGCTGTTTTCAGTGTTAAAAACCGTTTGCCTGAAACCACTTTTAACGGGCTATTCTCAGGTATCGCCAAGGCCGCAACCACATAATCCGTGCCGGCCGTCAGATCAACTGCGGGAATCTGTATCAATTTATTGCCTTTGCCGCGCGCCAGTGCCGGTAAATCAGCTACAGGAAAAACCAACAAGCGACCTTGCAAGGTAACGACTGCCAACAAATCCGATTCATTACGGACAGGCACAGGTTTTAAGACTTTGGCACCCGTGGGAAGGGTAATCAATAACTTACCCGCCTTATTCTTGCTCGACAGCTCTTTTAACTGGACTCTAAAACCATAGCCAAAATGACTGGCCA
>JBAXUR010000061.1:0-18843 GCA_037129595.1 Methylococcaceae bacterium
GATCATACGCGGCATCGACATAATGCAGGGTAACGAAATAAGACAGGGTGGCATCGAATATCACGAAAAAAATAAGCGGAATAACCAAGCGGAAGAGCATTTCCGTTTTTAGACTTTTGTTTTTATTCATCAACTGATTTCTCTAATAAGTACCCTAGTCCGCGAACTGTTCGAATGACCGCTTGGTAAGGTTCTATGCGCTTGCGGATGCGATGAACGACAATTTCAATGGCATTATCGGTCAGTGCGTCACCGTCAACCGATAAGCGTTGGGCAATCCGATCCTTGGCAACGACTTTCCCTGCTTGCAGCAATAAAATTTCCAAAACGCCATATTCCCGAGCTGATAGCAAAATCGGCTGCCCCTCTGCCAACACTTGGTGGTTATGCGTATCCAATACCAGTTGTCCAATGACAATAGCGTTACTAAAGCCGCCATAACAACGCCGAATCAGGGCATTAATTCGCACTTCCAATTCCCGAAGTTCAAACGGCTTGGTCATATAATCATCAGCGCCTTGCTCAATACCGGTGATCCGGTCATTTACGCCATCCCGGGCGGTTAAAATCATGATGGGCAGGGGCACTTTTAGGCGTCTTAATCTGCGCAATAATTCCAAGCCGTCGATATCCGGCAAGCCCAAGTCAAGCACGATCAAATCGAAACCTTGCGCTTGCAGTAAATGTTCAGCATAAGCTCCCGTGGTTGCACCGGTGACAGTATAACCGCCATGGGTCAAGGTATATATTAAGCCATCAGCCAATACCGCATCGTCTTCTATCAATAAAATATTCATAGGCTGAAAAGAGTTAATGTGAAAGGTTCGTGAAAGGAAGTAAGACTAAGATTATAACCAAGGCAATCAATTGATAGCGGTATAAAGAATAATACCTTCAAAAAGCGGGGTCTCAAAGCTAAAGGCCGACTTTTATAAAGCGACTGCCTTTAGATAAGATGGGAGCTACAAACTATTTGATTACGATTGGATACTATACCCTGTCATATTATAATTTTATTGGAGACTTAAGCTATGATACATAAACATACCCAGTATTATTTTCGCCATCTGAAAGATGATATACCCGCAGGTATCGTGGTATTTTTAGTGGCTTTGCCCTTATGTTTGGGTATTGCGCTGGCATCAGGTGCGCCTTTGTTTTCCGGCTTAATCGGAGGTCTTGTTGGCGGCCTGGTGGTGTCCTGGCTGAGTGGTTCGCAACTTGCGGTTTCAGGGCCGGCGGCCGGTTTAACGGTTATTGTTTTCAGTGCCATTGAAACGCTGGGCAGTTTTCAGGGCTTACTGGTTGCCTGTATTTTAGCGGGTATTCTTCAACTGGCGTTGGGATATCTGAGAGCCGGTATTATTGGTGCTTTTTTTCCTTCCGCAGTGATTGAAGGTATGTTGGCGGCGATTGGTTTAATTTTGATTATCAAGCAGATTCCTCATGCCACAGGCTACCATTCCAGTTATGAGGGCGATGAGAGTTATATGAAAGAAACCGCCGAATCCAGCTTGATTGAGCTCTTTAATGCCTTTGGTGGTTTTTCGCCAGGCTCGGTTGTTATCAGTGTGGTAGCTGTGTTGCTATTAATACTATGGAGCATACCCTGGTTTAAACAAAAAAAATGGTTAAAATTGATCCCTGGCCCTTTAGTAGCCGTTATTTGGGGTATTGGTTATAACGCCATCGCCCGACAGTTTGCCCCTGACTGGGCGGTCAGCAGTGAACATTTGGTCAGCTTGCCGGTGTCGGAAAAAGCCGGAGATTTTTTCAATAACTTGGTACTGCCAAATGCGGGTTACTTAGACCACCTTGGCAATCTAAATGTTTATACGGTGGCAATAACCATCGCCATTATCGCCAGTCTGGAGACCCTGTTAAGTCTAGAAGCGACGGATAAACTGGATCCTTTGAAACGTCTTGCACCCACCAACCGCGAACTGAAGGCACAAGGTGTTGGCAACATTATCAGTGGCTTACTGGGCGGTTTACCGATCACCGCCGTCATCGTGCGCAGTGCGGCCAGTATTAATGCAGGCGGTCAAACCCGGATAGCCTGCTTCACTCATGGTGTATGCTTGTTGCTGAGCGTTATGTTTTTGGCACACTACTTAAATACTATTCCACTGGCTTGTTTAGCGGCCATCTTGTTGCATACCGGTTATAAATTGGCCAATCCAGGTTTATTCAAGACCTTTTACCAAAAAGGCATGAGCCAATTTTTGCCTTTTGTTATAACCGTAACGGCGATTTTGGTAACGGATTTATTGAAAGGGATGGCTATAGGGATGGTTATTGGTTTGTTTTTTGTCATCAAAGCCAATTATCATGCGGCCATTACGCTCACTCAAGACGGCTCACACTATTTGTTGTCACTGAACAAAGATGCTTCTTTTCTCAACAAAGCACTGTTAAGAAAATTTATCTTAAAGATTCCGGAGCACAGCACCGTCACCATCGACGCGAGTAAAGCTAATTTTATTGATCATGATATTTTAGAGACTATAGAAGGTTTCCTGGCAACTGCACCGGACGACAATATTATAATTGAAACCATTGCGTTACACGGCAAAGAAAAAATCAGAAAACACGAAGCCATGGTAATTTTAAATGGCCGCTCTGAAGCTTAAAGCATGAAATAATTGACCATTTTTATATCCCCTCACCCTCTCCCAGAGGGTGAGGGAGCAAGATACCCAAGTTATTTCATGTGCATTCCTAAGTGGTCGTGTATGAATTAATAGGTACAAAAATTGCTAATTACTTTTGTAAATAAGAAAATCCACCAACTTGCCGATTTTTCAGGCTGACTGATTTTGGCTCAATCGATAAGTTTGTAGACATATTTCTTTTTACTTGATAGTAATAGACTCTTGCTATCTTTAACTTAAAGAAACTAAGGCCATGACTTTATTTAAACCGTTTCTCTTTATTCTGCTGCTGATCTCATCGACCAGCAATGCCGAAAACGTATTTCCGATCGTAAAAGCCACCGCAGCCTTAATGAAGCAAATCAAAATCATCGCAATTGGTGAAGGTCAAGTGCATGATTCATTTCGTTTACCGGCGAGAATCGATTTGGATCAACAGCATGTTGCCCGAATCGGTGCAACAGTGACGGGACGAATTATTGAAACGGAGGCCGTTGTGGGTCAGGAAGTTCGAAAAGGTGAACAGCTCGCGACCTTAAACAGTACCGAACTGGGTTTGGCGCAATCAGCCTATCTAAAGACCACTTCACAAGTCAATCTAAGACGCCTGGCAGTCAACAGAGCCCAACGACTGGAGGCGGGTGGCATTATTGCCGCCGCCGACCTTCAGGAAAGAGTAGCTACGCTGACAGAAGCTGACGTAGATTTACGTACAGCAACCGATCAATTACGTGCGTTCGGCATGTCGACCAATGACTTGGCCAGACTCTCCAAAGAGCGAAAAATTCATTCGATTTTACCGATTACCGCAAGCATTCAAGGCACCATTGTTGAAAGAACAGTCACCGTTGGACAGGTTGTTCAGCCTGCGGATGCCTTATTTACCGTAGCCGAACTATCCCATATATGGGTCGTTGCAGAACTGCCCGAGCAACAGGCTAGTTGGGCGCACAAAGGCGATGAAGCCGAGGTGACTATTGCCGCATTGCCGGATACTGCATTAAGTGGTCACTTAAGTTATGTCGCCGACATGGTTGATCCTGATACGCGCACCGTTACTGTGCGTATGGAACTACCCAATCCCCGACGTAATTTAAAACCGCACATGCTGGCAAACCTGTTGATTCGTAAACAGGATGTACAAGAATTGATTTTGCCGGATTCTGCCGTGTTGCGTGTCAATGACAGCGATCACGTTTTCGTCGAAACCGGGCCTGAAGAATTCCAGCTAAGATCGGTAAAACTGGGCATTCGTTACGGCAATGTACGGCGCATTCTTGAGGGCTTGAAAAAGGGCGATAAAGTGGTTGTGGAAGGTGGCTTTCATCTTAATAGCGAACGCCAGCGCAAGGAATTGGAGTAGCTTATGATTGAAGCACTCATTAGGGGAAGTTTAAATAACCGCATTTTAGTCATTGCGTTGGCGGCCGGCATAACCCTGTTCGGCATCCATGCCTTGCAATCGCTGTCAGTCGATGCGTTTCCCGATGTCACCAACGTGCAGGTTCAAATTGCCAGTGAATCTTCAGGGCGCTCACCGGAAGAGGTCGAGCGTTTTATTACGGTGCCGTTGGAAATTGCCATGACAGGGTTGCCAGGCCTGACGGAAATGCGCTCATTAAATAAAAACGGCCTTTCCCTTATAACGCTGGTATTTACAGACGATACCGATGTTTATTTTGCCAGACAATTGGTCATGGAGCGCTTGATAGAGGTCAGCCACAACATGCCTGAAGGCGTTAATCCCATATTAGGCCCGGTCTCCACAGGACTGGGTGAAGTGTATCAATACACGCTGGATAAAGCCGATGATGGACACCAGGCGTTGACACCGGAAGAGCTGATGCGTCGCCGCGAAACCCAGGATTGGGTGGTGCGTCCCTTGTTGCGGGGCATTCAGGGGGTTGCTGAAATTAATTCACAGGGCGGTTATAACAAGCAATATCAGGTGCTGATAAATCCTGACCGTATGTCCCATTATCATATTACATTGGATGAAGTCTTTAATGCACTCATTCGTAATAACGCCAACAGTGGCGGCGGTGTTTTGCCGCATTATGCCGAGCAATATCTGATTCGCGGCGTGGGCTTAATCCGCGATGTGACTGACATCGGCAATATCGTACTCAAAGAAGAAAATAACATCCCCATTCATATTCACAATGTCGCGGAGGTAAAAATAGGCCACGAAGTGCGGGTTGGCGCGGTGATAAAAAACGGTTATACCGAATCGGTTGGGGGCATTGTCATGATGCTGCGCGGTGGTAATGCCAAAGCCGTTGTTAGTCGCATTAAGGCACGCGTTCAGGAAATCAATGACCAGGGTATGCTGCCGGATGAACTGAAAATCACCCCCTACTATGACCGTAGTGAACTCGTCGATGCTGCGCTACACACTGTCACCAAGGTACTGCTCGAAGGCATTGCGCTGGTGGTTATCACGCTGCTGCTGTTTCTCGGTGATATCCGTTCCAGTATCATTGTTGTCAGCACCTTGGTGGTTACGCCACTGGCCACTTTTATCGTGATGAACCAGCTGGGTATTTCTGCCAATCTGATGTCGCTGGGCGGATTGGCTATTGCTATCGGGTTGATTGTCGATGGCTCCGTTGTCGTTGTCGAAAATGCTTTCAGTTTGCTCACCGAGCGTAAAGGCAGTTCGAGCAGTCGAATAAAAGTGGTTATGGCCGCTGCGCAGGAAGTCGCCACACCGGTGTTATTTGGCGTGGGCATTATCGTACTGGTGTTTCTACCGCTAATGACGCTGCAAGGGATGGAAGGCAAGATGTTTGCACCGCTGGCTTATACCATAGCGATTGCTTTGCTGATTTCACTGGTTTTGTCGCTGACCTTAACGCCGGTTTTATGCTCTTTTCTGTTACAGGGGCACGATACAAAAGAACATGACACGCGTATTATCGCCTTGATGAAGCAGCCCTATCTAAAGCTGCTGGATTTGTCCCTGCAAAAAAGCAAGACCGTCGTTTTTGTGGCGACCAGTTTGTTTATTGGCGCCTTGGCATTACTGCCGCTGTTAGGCAGTGCTTTTATTCCTGAAATGAAAGAAGGCTCTATTGTTCCGGCCATCAACAGGATGCCGAATATATCATTACAAGAAGGCATAAAGATGGAAATGGATGCCATGCGCATGGTGATGGATATTCCGGGTGTCAGCTTGGCCGTTACCAATATCGGCCGGGGAGAAAGTCCGGCAGACTCGCAAGGTCAGAACGAATCAACACCCATCGTCAGTTTAAAGCCAAGGAATGAATGGCCCGAAGGCTGGAGTCAGGACACTATTGCCGATGCGATCCGCGACAAATTGACCAAAAATTTACCCGGCATACAAGTCATCATGGCACAACCGATTTCAGATCGCGTCGATGAAATGCTGACCGGCGTTCGTTCAGATCTGGCGGTGAAAGTATTCGGCGATGATCTGGAGCAGTTAAAAACAACAGCGAATGATATTGCCCGCGTGGCAGGGACTATCAAAGGTGCTCAGGATATTCGGGTAGAGCGGCTCACCGGCCAGCAATATTTATCTATTACCGTCAACCGTGAAGCCACTGCCCGACACGGCATTAATGCTTCGGATATTCATGATGTCATTGAAACGGCTATCGGGGGCAAAAAAGCAACAGAAATCTATGATGGTGAGCGACGCTTCTCGGCCGCAGTGCGTTTGCCGGAAGATTTTCGCAATAGCATAGAAGCGATTGATGCTATTTTGCTGACATCTCCAAACGGGGCACGTATACCGCTGGGCGATTTGGCGAACATTGGCCTGAATGACGGCCCCTCCCAGATTAGCAGGGAAATGGGTAAGCGTCGTATTGTTGTTGGTATTAACGTCAGGGATAGAGATTTGGGCAGCTTTGTGGCAGAACTGCAAAAAACGGTTTCCAGCCAGATTAAACTGCCGGAATCCTATTATCTGGAGTGGGGCGGACAATTTCAGAATATGGAACGCGCCTTGGGACATCTTAAAATCATCATCCCCATTACCATCGGTGCGATTTTCTTTGTGCTGTTTATGCTCTTCAATTCACTACGCTTTGCCACGCTGATTATACTGGTATTACCGTTTGCCTCTATAGGCGGCGTAGTCGCTTTGTTTGTTACCGGCGAATATCTGTCAGTACCTGCCTCGGTCGGGTTTATTGCCTTGTGGGGAATCGCTGTATTAAATGGCGTGGTATTGGTTTCTTATATCCGCAACCTTCGCAACAACGGACTTAGCCAGCTACAGGCTATTCGCCAAGGCTGTGCGCAACGTTTTCGCCCGGTCATGATGACAGCTACTGTCGCGCTGCTGGGACTGGTGCCTTTTTTGTTCGCCACCGGCCCCGGTTCAGAAGTCCAGCGTCCACTGGCTATTGTTGTGATTGGTGGACTTATTACTTCAACGTTACTGACACTAATTATGTTGCCAACACTTTACCGGTGGTTTGAGGAAAAACGGTAAACTGTTTTTTTACAACCCAAATTATTTTTTTAGCAAACAAAAGGACATTACCCGGATTATGAGTCATCGATTATCAAAACTTAAGGATCACGATTTCAGTGTATGGGCTAACCTCAAATACGACCTTCCAGCGAGTATTTCAGTCTTTCTGATCTCCATTCCACTCTCGTTAGGTATCGCTCTGGCATCGGGTGTACCGCTGTTTTCGGGATTGATTACCGGTATTGTCGGTGGCATTATCGTTGCACCGTTAAGTGGCTCATCACTGGGGATTAGTGGTGCCTCTGCGGGGCTTGCCGTTATTGTGCTCAATGCGGCTCAAGAACTGGGCTTTAATGCCTTTTTACTGGTCGTAGTGATGGCTGGTGTATTTCAGGTTCTCATGGGCTTGGCAAAAGCGGGTGTTATTGCTTATTACTTTCCCTCTTCCGTCATTAACGGAATGCTGTCAGGGATAGGTATTATTATTTTTCTCAAGCAAATCCCTCACGCGCTGGGTTATGACATTGATTACGAAGGTGATTTTAGCTTTTTTCAAGCGGATAATTATTCTTCATTTTCAGAATTGTCACACATGCTGGCGTTTATATCGCCGGGTTCAGTTTTAATCGCCCTTATATCCCTGTTGTTTCTCATTTTATGGGATCAACCGTTCATGAAAAAACACCGCTTTTTTCAGTTGTTCAACAATGTATTAATGGCGGTTATAGCTGGAATACTAACCAATCAACTCCTGCAAAATTTTTCTCCAGAGTTTGCGCTGGGCGGATCTCATTTGGTCATGATTCCGGTTTTTCAAACGGCAACTGATGTCATGGGTCAGTTGTATTTTCCTGATTTTACGCAGCTTGCCAATCCTAAAATTTATTTGGCAGCCCTCACCTTGGCTCTGGTAGCCAGCTTGGAGTCGTTACTTTCTGTAGAAGCGGTTGATAAATTAGATCCGTATAAAAGAGTGACACCGTCCAACCGGGAGCTGATAGCACAAGGTATTGGTAATATTAGTTCAGGATTGATCGGCGGCCTGCCCTTGACCCAAGTCATTGTACGTAGCTCCCTTAACATCCAATCCGGTGCAAGAACCAAGTCCTCTTTTGTTATCCATGGCCTGCTCTTGCTGTTTGCCGTTATGCTGATCCCCAGCCTGTTAAATAAAATCCCCTTGGCGAGTCTGGCGGCCATTCTGCTGGTTGTCGGCTATAAACTGGCCCAGCCTGACGTCTTTAAAACCATGTACAAAGCCGGTATGCATCATTTTATCCCGTTTTGCACGACTATTTTAGGCTTGATTTTTACCGATATGCTGATGGGTATCACTATTGGCCTGACCACCGCCGTGTTTTCGATATTACTGGAAAACTATAAAAGTGCTTTTTATTTTAAGGAGACCTTTATGGGTAATAAAATCATTATCCGCTTGTCTGAACATGTCTCTTTTTTAAATAAAGCCAACATCCTTAAAACCTTCGAACAATTACCCGAAAATGCAGAAGTCGTTATTGATGCGACCCGATCAAAATATATCGATTACGATGTTTACGAAATTATTCAAAACTTTAAAATAGAAGCTCCGCTAAAAAACATTAAACTAACCCTTGAGAATCTTCGCGGCTATGGTGTGCTTGAACCAGTCGAGAATGCGCGTGCGTTAACTTACGACACACAGCAATCACTAACCCCATCGGGGGTATTATCGATACTGAAAGAAGGCAATGCGCATTTTGTAAATAATTTAAAGGCTAACCGTAATTTACTGGAACAGGTTAATGATACCCGGCAAGGTCAATTTCCCCTTGCCATCATCCTGAGTTGCATGGATTCACGCACATCTGTCGAACTGATTTTTGACCAAGGCTTGGGTGATGTATTTAGCACGCGGATAGCAGGTAACATTATCAACGACGACATTCTGGGCAGTATGGAATTTGCCTGTAAGCTGGCAGGTTCAAAATTAATTGTCGTGTTGGGGCATTCACATTGTGGCGCTATTAAAGGTGCCTGCGAAAAGGTAGAACTGGATCATTTAACAGGGTTATTGCACAAAATAAAACCAGCTGTTGATGCCGTAAATGCAGAAGAACCGGCAAAAATCAGCGCCATTAATAACGACTTCGTACAAAAAGTGGCCGATAAAAATGTGCAAATGACGGTCAAGCAAATCAGAAGCAAAAGTCCTTTGCTGGATACAATGGAAAAAAACGGTGACATTGGCATCGTCGGCGGGATGTACGACATTGAAACCGGACAAGTGAAATTCTATGAAGATATTTAACTGTAGAGTGCAAGATAGCGATGCTTAAATATCCGCATAGAAAAGCATTCACCACGAAAAAAAGAAGAAAACAAAAAACGGTTAATGTTTCTGGTTCCCAAGCTCCAGCTTCACGAGACTGGAAGCTGGAGCTTCCAGGTCTGCATTCCCAAGTTGGAGCTTGGGAATGAGTACAATCTTTATGAATCAATTTTTGGGAGTACCTCATGAATCTATTAGTTAATCGAAAATTGATGATTCAATTCGTTCTGATCTGCATTGTCATAATATTTTACGATGTAGCGTTGCACTCCCTGTTCTTAATGGTGCATATTGCTTTCGAATGGCTTGAGCTTACTCTTGATCATATTATCGAGCATATTTTTCACACCGACCGCCAACAAAGCCAAATCATTGTCTTTTATCTGCTATGGCTGATTGCGCTTTACGGAGTCTATCGTCTCTGGCGTACGCTACCCGATATTTATAGCCGTCTTAAAGAACAGATTTTTGCTACTGGTTTGCAATGTAAATCATACCTTGTCGATTATTGGAGGGATCAGTCTTCAATTCAAAAAATAAAATGGCATACCTTTTTTATAGTTAGCTTATTCTGCCTTATTTTTATTACGTTCAGTTAACAACTCTAATTGGCAAAATAGAATAAATCTACTTTTTTAAAAGCCAATCCAAATTAGCCAGATACCTCAATAAAGCCATGTGTGCCGCGCTTGGATTTAACGGCCAACCAATTTTTTAATTGTTTTATTTCTTCGGTCTCTTCCAGCTCATCCAGGCTTTGTTTGTTTTTTAACAAACGAAATGCCGCTGATAGTAGGTTATATCGCTCGCCGGTAATGCCTGCTCGTCTTAAGCCTACGGTATTCAAGTGATAATGCTTGGCGGGGCGCCCGCCTATCAGCATGAACGGAATAACATCCATATTAAGGCCGGTTGTACCCTGCACTATCGCATAGGAACCGACCCGACAAAACTGATGCACGACGACAGCACCGCCCATAAACACATTATTGCCTACTTCAACATACCCACCGATTGCTACATTATTGGCAAATATAGTGTTATTGCCAATGCTGCAATCATGGGCAACATGGCTGTTGTTCATAAAATAGCAACCTGAACCAATGCGTGTTTCAGCGCTTTCTTTTGATGACCGATGCGCTGTAAAGCCTTCCCTAAAATTATTGTCATCGCCAATGATTAACCAGGACACAGTTTCAGCCTTAAAACCGGTGTCTTGCGGCAAACCACCCAAAACGGCATGGGGATGCAAAATATTACCGTCACCCATTTTTACATAGCCATGCACCACGGCATGAGCGCCAATCTGGCAATTGGCCCCCATCTCGGCACCGCTTTCAATAACGGCAAAGGGGCCAACGGTAACGCCGTGTCCCAGTACAACATCAGGCGCTATGCAAGCAGTCGGGTGTATATTTTGAGCCATGTTTAACTATCCTCTGGGATGATATTTTGAATGTAATTCTTTTAAGCGTTCGCGGGCAATGTGGGTATAGATTTGTGTAGTCGATAAATCGGCATGGCCCAATAATAATTGCACAACGCGTAAGTCGGCACCATGATTTAACAGATGCGTCGCAAAAGCATGCCTTAAGGTATGCGGCGACAGTTCTTTGTTAATGCCTGCTTTTTTTGCATGGCGTTTGATGATATGCCAAAAAGCCTGTCTTGTCATGCCGTCAGCGCGATTAGACAAAAACAAATAATCGCATTGCCGTTCACCCAGCATTTTTTTTCTGGCTTGGTTCATATAGCCGTCCAACCAGTTCATGGCTTCTTCACCCACTGGTACCAAGCGTTCTTTATTGCCTTTGCCAATAATTCGGACTACGCCTTGTCTGAAACTGATTTGTTCAAATTTCAAACCTACCAGTTCAGAGACCCTAAGTCCGGTTGCATAAAGCATTTCGAGCATGGCTTTATCCCTGAATCCTTGGGCATTGGTTACTTCGGGGGCATTGAGCAATAACTCGACATCCTGCTCAGAAAGCGAGATCGGTAAAGAGCGACCAATATGCGGTGATTCTATCAAGACTGTAGGGTCAACGGTTATTTTGTTTTCGCGGATGTAATAACCATAAAAACGGCGCAAGCTTGATAAAATACGCGCCGACGAGCGATTACCGATGCCTTCTTTATAACGACTCGCCAGAAACTTTGATAAATCACCGGTATCGACTTCCAGCATGGATTTATCCGTCAACCATAAGGCAAAAATCCTTAAATCACTGCTGTAAGCGGAAAGGGTATTTTCACTTAAACCCTGCTCTACCCAGACGGCATCAAGAAACTGGTCTATCAATGCAATAGCGGTCATTGTTTATAGGTTGCCTCAAAGTTCAATAATTGCGTTTTAATGTCCATAAAATAACCGTCTGAGTGTCCGCAATAACCGCCCTTACCGGCAACGGATACGACCCGATGGCAAGGAATAATCACGGGATAAGGATTATCCCTGCACGCATTGCCGACCGCTCGCGCAGACGAATCTATTTTTTTTGCCAAGGCAGAATAAGTCATGGTTCTTCCAAAGGGAATTTTACACAGCTCAGTCCAGACTTTATACCGGTAGTCACTGCCTTGTTTTAATAATTTAAGGGTAATGTGTTTATTAGGATTAAACCAATATTCCTCAAATGGCTGCTGTAATTCCTGGTGATGTGTGTAAATACAATCATCAAGCTTCCATTCTACTTTACTAATTACACCTTGTTGATTGGTTATGGCTAATTGACCTGCAGGGGTATTAATCTTGATAATTTCTTGTGAACCAGAGCTATTTTCAACCCACTGAATTATAAATGTCATTAAATAATACCTATATGATTTTTTGCACGAGTACGATATTAGCCACTCATATCTCTATTCGTTTAATTTTATAGTTTATAATTACATCAATAAAACCTAACTACCCAATCAATTATGAAAACCACATTAATCGTTAGTGCTATTCAACAACCCTGTAATGAAGACAGGCAGACAAACCTTGATTATTCCATTGCAAAAATACATGAAGCCGCCGCAGCCAATGCCGACTTGGTGGTATTACCTGAACTGCATCTGGGGCCGTATTTTTGTCAGAACGAGGATTATAATAATTTTGATCTGGCTCAATCTATTCCAGGGCCAACGACTGAAATTCTGTCAGCTGTCGCCAAAAAATTAAAAATAGTTATCGTCTCAACGCTCTTCGAAAAACGGGCGCCGGGGCTTTATCATAATACCGCTGTGGTTTTTGATAAGGATGGCAGTCTAGCCGGCAAATACAGAAAAATGCACATACCCGACGACCCGGGATTTTATGAAAAATACTACTTCACGCCCGGTGATTTGGGTTTTACGCCCATAGAAACGTCTATTGGTAAACTAGGGGTATTAATTTGTTGGGATCAATGGTTTCCGGAGGCTGCCAGATTAATGGCTTTAGCCGGTGCAGAAATTCTAATATACCCGACAGCCATCGGTTGGGATCCTCAAGATACAAAAGAAGAGCACCAACGCCAAGTGGATGCCTGGATTACTATTCAACGCTCTCATGCTGTCGCCAATGGCATTCCGGTTATTTCCTGTAATCGTGTCGGCTTTGAGCAAGCGCCCGACTCATCAACCGGTATCAACTTCTGGGGCAATAGCTTTATAGCCGGACCACAAGGCGAAATAATAACCCAAGCCAATGCTTCAGAAACAAAACTATTAACGGGTACGTTTGATAGTAAACGTATTGAAAAGGTCAGACAGATATGGCCTTATTTGCGTGACAGAAGAATTGATGCTTACAGCGACTTAAACAAACGTTTTATCGATTAATTAATTGGACAAAACCCATCCTGATAATAACTTGGTGATGGGTTTAGTTTTATTCACATAATTTAGTTTAGACTACACTTCAAATTCTGAGCGATCATGACCTTCATTTATTAAGGTTTGCAGCCAGGTCGGCATAACACCTCGGCCTTTCCATGTTTTTTCAGAATCTTCTGGATGGCGATATTTAACAGCTACTGTTACGCCTTTACGCACTGGTTTTTTATCGTTTTCGTGAATCTCGACAGTAACATTTATCGACGACGCTAATTCCCTAATCTGCGCAATAACGTCTTTACGTTTATTGGCCTGTTTATTTTTCAATACTTTTTCTACGCTTTCAAGAACAGTTTGTAATTCACTTTCTGAAAGATTTTCAAAATTGGTCATAGTTATTCCATCAATAATAAAAAAATCTGCCTTATTCTAACATGATTAGTTATTTTTTTTTAAAGCAATAATTATTGTGAAAAAGCGGACAAGTTACCCGCTATTATTTTATGACTTAGATATTAAATATTATGCGTTGCCTATTCGTAAATAACATTAAATTGGATTTCATTTAATAACCGGCCAGTTTCGTCAACCAGTCTTGCTGTCCAATTAGTTTTATCATTATAAACAAATAACTGCCGGCTTGATGTACGCCAGTTACCATTCGATATATTTACTTTCTTTCTGGTAATGAGTGCACCGTCAAGCAACCACTCGTGGTAAACCGAATGCCCTTCCATTCCGGTTAATTCAACATAATAATAGACTGATGTTGATTTTTTTTTACTGAGCTTAAGCGGTAAACTTATTTCGCCTACCGGTTCATTATTATCGATTTTAAACGTTAGCAGAGATCTGATTACTGGCTTATTAATCTCTTTTGATTGATCCGGTATATTAATGTTATTTTCAGACAAAGCTGACTGGACTGGCTGCTCTGTATTTTTAGTATCGGGCTTTAAAAAAAAGACTAGCATGACTATAAATAATACTACACCAGTAAATGCCAGTACTATCCGCTTAATATTCCATTCTGTAATAACCTTTAATTGAGATATATCAGGCTCTACTTTCTTACCGTTGCTAGGATATTTAACCTTGATGACGATATTTTTTTTCTCTTCCATAAAATCACCTATATTGTACGGTAACCCATTAACAATGGGTAACTACTCAGCCGTTGAAACCTATTTAATCAGTGTCATCGACGCCCTGTGATTAAAGCCAACATCTACTGGGTAGTTACTAATAATTAGTTTAAAGATGTGGGGTAACGGGATTGCTCCCGTACCTCTGATACCCTTTAAACTACGTGATAAACCTCTGCGCCTTCTTCAATGAACTGTTTGGATTTTTCATCCATGCCTTTCATTAATGCCTCTTGTTCATCTTTAATGCCTTTTGCAGCCGCGTAATCGCGCACATCCTGACTAATTTTCATTGAGCAGAAATGCGGGCCGCACATGGAACAAAAATGAGCAATTTTCGCAGATTCTTTAGGCAGTGTTTCATCATGAAACTCACGCGCTTTTTCGGGGTCAAGGCCAATATTAAACTGATCTTCCCAGCGAAATTCAAAACGGGCTTTGGACATTGCGTTGTCCCGCGCTTGTGCACCGGGATGGCCTTTTGCCAAGTCGGCAGCATGAGCGGCAATTTTGTAAGTGACAATGCCTTCACGGACGTCTTGCTTGTTCGGCAAACCCAAATGCTCTTTTTGGGTGACGTAACAGAGCATGGCGCAACCGTACCAACCAATATTCGCAGCGCCTATGGCAGACGTGATATGGTCATAACCGGGAGCAATATCGGTAGTCAGTGGGCCCAAGGTGTAGAAAGGGGCTTCTCCACATTCTTCCAATTGCTTTTCCATGTTAACTTTAATCATGTGTAAAGGGACGTGTCCTGGCCCTTCAATCATGGTTTGCACATCGTGCTTCCAGGCAATTTTGGTTAGCTCACCGAGCGTTTCCAATTCACCAAATTGTGCCTCATCATTGGCATCATAAATTGAGCCCGGACGTAAACCGTCACCCAATGAAAAGGACACGTCATAAGCTTTCATGATTTCGCAGATTTCTTCAAAATGCGTATATAAAAAGCTTTCTGTATGATGTGCCAGACACCATTTAGCCATGATAGAACCGCCGCGCGAAACAATACCCGTCATACGTTTTGCTGTTAAAGGCACATGGTGTAACCGCACTCCCGCATGGATAGTAAAATAATCTACGCCCTGCTCTGCCTGCTCAATTAAAGTATCGCGGAAGATTTCCCACGTCAGGTCTTCAGCTTTGCCATTTACTTTTTCCAATGCTTGGTAAATAGGCACGGTACCGATAGGTACAGGGGAATTACGCAGAATCCATTCACGGGTTTCATGAATATTTTTACCCGTTGATAAATCCATAATGGTATCGCCGCCCCAACGTATGCCCCAGAGCATTTTTTCCACTTCTTCATCAATGGATGACGTTACGGCAGAGTTGCCTAAATTACCATTAATTTTTACCAGAAAGTTACGACCTATAATCATCGGTTCCAATTCCGGATGATTGATGTTGGCGGGAATTATGGCCCGACCTCTAGCCACTTCATCACGGACAAATTCAGCAGTGATCGCTTCAGGTATTGAAGCGCCGAAAGAATCTCCAGGGTGCTGGCCTTTCCACAAATCGCGCATTTCTTCCATTTTCTGGTTTTCACGAATCGCGATAAATTCCATTTCGGGAGTAATAATACCCTGGCGAGCATAATGCATTTGCGATACATTGGCACCCGCTTTTGCACGGCGTGGTTTACGAATATGTTCGAAACGCAAGTCAGCAGTAGCCGGATCCTCAAGACGCTGACGACCAAATTCCGAACTGGGCCCGGTCAATTCTTCAGTATCATTTCTTTCTTCAATCCAGGCCGACCGGATTGAACCCAAACCTTTTTTTAAATCAACTTCAACATTGGGGTCTGTATAAACACCCGAGGTATCGTAAACATAGAGCGGGCCGTTTTTTTCTACAGCGCCAAAGTGAACCGGCGTATCAGACAAGTTAATTTTACGCATAGGCACTTGTATGTCAGGCCGACTGCCTTGCACATAGATTTTTTCCGATGCGGGGTAAGAATCAATTTTTACATTACTCGTGGTGGTAGTCTCAGTAACGTCTTTTAGAACAGCGTTCATGCTTATCTCCAATAACAATAAAACAAGACGCAGGGAAGTGGGGGCTTTCCTACGCCGGTATTAACCGGGGTCAGGTTCAAAGGGTTTCTCTCAGCCTTCCGTTTCTGCGCAATGCGTGGAAACGAAAAAGCACCCCTAGCCTTTACGGATGTGGCACTAAGTTAAAGGATTATGCGCCAGATTGCAAGCTTAGTCAGTATCGTAATGACTGCAAACGCCTTATAAAACAAATGGTTTTAATCAGGCATACCACCCCCAACCTAACAACACCCCAGCTTAACAATCAATGATTTACAGCTAATAAGGGAGATATTTTTAGGTTTTTTGAGGCATTTTTTATATGATATGCAATCGAATGTGGTTGATTATTGGTTAGCAAAAAAATATTAAGTTAATTTTTGCCCCACTCATGCACTATAAATAAAATAATTAGTAGGATGGTTTGTGAAAATTTCTGTTGTTGTTCCTGTTCATAATGAAGCTGACAATATTGTCTCTTTAATCCAAGAGATTGATAATGCAATGAGTATTGCTGACGCTTATGAAATTATTTATATTGATGACGGGAGTAACGACCAGACTGCCACCGTTTTAAAACAGGCGCTTCAAAACTTCAAAGCACTGCGAGTCATTCGACATGAGCAAAGTTGCGGACAAAGTACCGCTATCAATACAGGTGTTAAAGCGGCAAACTATCCTTGGATTGCAACACTGGATGGTGACGGTCAAAATGATCCCGCCGACATTCCCCGTTTATATGAAGTATTAATGCGGGATAGGGATTCAACCGACAACTTATGGATGGTGGCTGGATGGCGAAATAAACGCTATGACTCGGCTTGGCGACTTTTTTCATCTAAAGTAGCTAATGGAGTACGCGCTGGCTTGCTGAGCGATAATACACCCGATACCGGCTGCGGCTTAAAGGTGTTTTCCAGGGATCGTTTTCTGAGCTTGCCTTACTTTGATCACATGCATCGCTTTTTACCCGCCTTAATTTTAAGAGCAGGCGGCCAGGTAATTTCTGAACCGGTTAATCATAGATCCAGAACTAGCGGTCAATCAAAATACGGCACGTTAGATCGCCTTTGGGCGGGAATTATTGATTTAGCAGGGGTCATTTGGTTACAAAGACGCGCCAAACTCCCCGTGATTAAAGAAGTTGAACGCGCTTAATAGCGATCGCTTTAGATTTAAGGGTAAAGCTTTGGCATCCTTCATACAAGCCCAAAAGTAGTTGACACTTTGATTTATCAAAAAAAATGCTAATAATCTCTGTCGGGTTAGGCGCTAGCCGTAACCCGACAGAGATACTTCGATTTGTCGGGTTACGCTTTCGCTAACCCGCGACTTTTTAAAGCTAGCTATATTTCTTTCGTTAACGCTTTAAGGTAAGCTGAAAATCCCTCTTTTAACTCGCTGTTCAATAATGCCAGCTCTACATTCGCTATCAAAAAACCCAGCTTGGTACCACAATCATAACGTGTACCTTCAAATTCATAAGCCAACACCGGTTCATCATTCAATAAATCAGCAATAGCATCGGTTAACTGAATTTCACCGCCCGCACCCCTACCGGTTTTTTTGATTTTATCAAAAATTGCCGGTGTCAAAATATACCGACCGACTACCGCTAAATTTGAGGGCGCTTCTTCCGGCTTGGGTTTTTCAACAATTATTTCTATTGGCGCTGATTTTTCTAAAAAGTCACCTGTTTTGACAATCCCATAACTCCCTGTTTCTGATGGATCAACCCGCTCTACGCCCAGTATTGAAGTATGCTTTTGCTCATACAATTTAACCATTTGCGCCATACAGCCTCGATTCGTATCTTCGATTAAGTCATCGGCCAATATCACCGCAAAAGGTTCGTCACCCACCACCGGTCTGGCACAATAAACCGCATGACCTAAACCTAATGCCTCAGATTGTCTAATAAAAATACAAGACACGTGGGACGGTACAATATCCTTAATCAACTTTAGTATTTCTGTTTTGTTTTTTGCCTCCAGTTCTTTTTCAAGCTCATAGGCCTTGTCAAAATGATCCATTATTGCATTTTTACTACGCCCGGTAATAAAAATCATGGTATCAATTCCTGCTGCAATCGCTTCTTCCACTGCGTATTGAATCAAGGGTTTGTCAACAATAGGCAACATCTCTTTGGGGATACCCTTGGTTGCGGGCAAAAAACGCGTGCCCAGACCGGCGACGGGGAAAACTGCTTTGGTGATTTTCTTACTCATTAACTATGTCCTGTTTATTAAAATTATTTTAAAATACCAGCCAACTGATTAAACGCGCCCGTATTGATCGACAAAACGTACAATATCATCTTCACCCAAATAGCTTCCTGATTGAACCTCAACGATTTCCAAAGGAATAACGCCTGGATTTTCAAGACAATGCACAATACCCAAAGGGATATAGATAGATTCATTTTCAGTAA
>JBAXUR010000062.1:0-18393 GCA_037129595.1 Methylococcaceae bacterium
GCCCAACAAGGCCGAAAAACAACGGGCTTTCGATATTATGAAGGCATTGGCTGAACTGGACTTTATCCAGTATGGGGCAATCAAGGGAGAGTATGACGAACGCCCGTACTTTCGATTTGATGATGACGGGCAGGAAGTTTTTAATCATTGGCTGACTGACTTACAAACCATCAAGATTCAACAAGAAGAAAATCCTTTAATATGTGAACACTTCGGGAAGTATCGTTCCCTGATGCCTTCATTAGCCTTGATATTCCATTGTATTGATATTGCAGACGGCAAAGCGGAGGGCAATGTAAGCGGCAAGGCGGCACGATTGGCCGTTGATTGGTGTAAGTATCTGGAAACCCACGCGCGGCGTATTTATGCGATGGTCGAGAGTCCAGAACATGCGGCGGCGGTTAGATTGGCTGGCAAGATAACAACCAAGTCCTTACCCAGTCCATTTACTACCCGACTTATACAACAAAAGGGCTGGCATGGATTGAAAGATAAATTAGAGATTGAATTAGCCTGTAACATCCTGATAGAAGAAAACTGGTTAATGATGCAAAGAAAACCGAAACCATTAACCGGGCGGCCACCTTTACCGGAGTATTTTATTAATCCGGTTTTTCTGTAAAACGCGCCTACCCTGTACCTACAAAACCTACAGAACCCCCTTTAGTTGGTTTAGTAGGTTCTGTAGGTAGGGGGTAACGACATTTTACAAAATAATTTGAAAATGCCTAGAGTAGCCACCGCGTAAACCGCGTAAAGTAGTTTTAGCGGTTTACGCGGTTCATAGTCTAGGGTTTTTCAGGGAAAAAATAGAATAGGAAAACCAAAATGAAACAGAAACTTTTAACCTTAAGGCAAGCCGAAAAAGCACCGGGCATTTATGAACTTGTAACCCATCAAGGATTATTTAACTTTAGACTAATGACAAAGATTGACACCGAGGAAAGCTTGAATGATGCCATGTTGCGTATTCAGGAACGCGATTTGATCGTTTTAATAGTGATGCAAAATAAGCGATTGTCGTCGAAAAACGATAATCAGGCGGGTAATTTTGCCAGTGGCTATCCGTCCAATATTCCATATAACAATGATTTTTAACCGCCAATTTTGGCAACAACAACCCGAGGATAAAACGATGATTGATTTAACGATAATCCTAAACGAAATAAAGAACGACCCGGAAATAAAAATGATGAGGGAGGCCTCGCAGTTACTTGATGAGTTAAACGCATTTCAACATCATTGGTTTAGATTTGACGATATTGAAGAAAAACTGGAATTAGCGGGAAATGGCTGGCTTAATCAAGAATCAGTTGAAAAAGGCTGGAATGTTCACTATGAAAAAGAGCTTGTTCTTAATGAAGATTGGTTAAAAATTGAAAACCCGATAACTCGAAAGTCAGAGATTTTTATATCAAAACAGGGTGCTTTAATACTCGCTATGCGTAGCGATAGTGAACCTTCACGAGGTATACGCCATAAATTAGCTTATAAGTGTGCTGAGAAATATAAAACCCTACCCATACAAGCATTTCTCGTAGATTTTTTGGGTTTTGAAGTTGACGATTATGACGATTATGACAATGACGATTAACAGCCGCAGCAAGGGCGCAGATCGTTTAGAGGGCGGTTTTATAATTCCATTAGATCGGCATGGACTGAGTGAAGCCGCCAAGCATTACCTAAAACATGGTGTAACCTTCGAGCCAATGCCAACAGATCATGAGAACTTATCAAAAAAGGTGCGGCTGGCTGGCGACTTGTTACAGGTGCTTGAGAATGACTCAGACAATAGTTAAGAATTTATTGACGTTGAACTTTGTCCATAAAGTTTAATATAGCAATAAACTCTGTTAATAACAGAACGAAACAGAAGATGCCGACCAAAAAATTCGAGACAGGAACAAGCGGAAATCCGAGAGGCCGACCGAAAAACAAAAGCGCACCCCTGATGTTCAGGCAGGCGATTAGTGAGGCCATGCCTGAAATTATTCAGAGCCTGATTGATGCGGCCAAGCTAGGCGATGTTGGGGCGGCTACGGTTCTGCTCAATCGGTGCGTACCTGCCTTGAAGCCCGAAGCCTCGTTGATAAACCTGCCCGTTAAAAAGAGGCTTACCGAGCAAGGCAGCGAAATCATCAAGGCAAGTATGGTCGGACGGATAGCACCCGATGTTGGGGCGGCACTCATTAACGCTTTGTCGAATCAAGCAAAATTAGTTGAAATTGATGATTTGATTAATCGAATCGAGATATTGGAGGGCAAGCGTGAACCTAAAAATCAGACTGGAAAAATTGGAGATCGCTAAAAATCAAGAGCCGGGCGGTTACTGGGTTTATCCCGTAGAATATTTTTATGGTGATACCGATGCAGTGCCAGTATGGATGGATAGAATATTAACCATTGATGATTTTTATGCGAAAGGCTTGCCGGGAATTGATGAAATTTATGAAATCCTACCGGAACCCCGGCAACCACCGACCGATTAACTGAACCGCAGCCGATGCGGTTTTTTTATGCCTGAATTATTGGCAAGTATTGCATGAGTTAATAAGCAAATTGTTCCTACTGCTTATTATATGCTTATTAATTTTTTAACAGGCAATAAAAAAGGCCTACATTTGCATGTAAGCCTTTGAATTCTTTGGAGCTAGTGAGGGGATTCGAACTCCTGACCGGTTGATTACAAATCAACTGCTCTACCAACTGAGCTACACCAGCAAAGAAACGTCATTATACACAATAAATTCTCATTGCCAAATCTTTTTTTATTTATTGGGCTTTCTTGCGATTTTATTTTTGCCAAAACTTTTTTCGTTCCGGTTATTATCAAGGCCGGTGTATTTGGTTTTAAAATATTGGACTTTGCCAGATGCCTCAACGGTGCCTTTAGGCTGATAAGAGGGAATCAAATGGTGCTTGCCATTTCCTATCAAATCGTTGCGACCCATCGCATTTAAGGCGTCACGCAATAACGGCCAATTTTTTGGATCGTGATAGCGCAAAAAGGCTTTATGCAAACGACGTTGCTTGATGGTTTTAGGTATCGGCATGTCTTCAGCCTTACGACTCACCTTATGCAGAGTATCTTTACCCGAGTGATACATCGCGGTGGCGATGGACATGGGCGACGGCAAGAATGCTTGCACCTGATCGGCTCTAAAACCGTTACGCTTTAGCCACAAGGCCAGGTTAAGCATATCGATATCGGTAGTGCCGGGGTGAGCGGCTATAAAATAAGGTATCAGATATTGTTCTTTACCGGCTTCTTTGGAATACTTATCAAACATTTCCTTAAAGCGGTCGTAAGTCCCCATTCCCGGCTTCATCATTTTTGACAACGGCCCCTGCTCGGTATGTTCCGGAGCAATTTTAAGATAACCGCCGACATGATGTGTGACCAGTTCTTTAACGTATTCAGGTGATTCAACCGCTAAATCGTAACGCAGACCGGAGGCAATAAATATCTTTTTAATACCAGGCAAGGCGCGGGCTCTGCGGTAGAGTTTAATCAAAGGCGTATGATCGGTGTTCAGATTAGGACAAATACCCGGATAAACACAGGAGGGTTTGCGACACGCGGCTTCAATTTTTTCATCCTTGCAAGCCAGGCGATACATATTGGCTGTAGGACCACCCAAATCGGAAATATGACCGGTAAAAGCCGGTGACGTATCACGAATGGCTTCGATTTCCCGAATAATGGAATCTTCGGAACGGCTTTGAATGATGCGTCCTTCATGTTCGGTAATTGAACAAAAAGTACAGCCGCCAAAACAGCCGCGCATGATGTTGACCGAATGTTGAATCATTTCAAAAGCCGGTACATTGGCATTGCCATATTCTTTGTGCGGCACACGCGAATACGGCAGATCAAAAACGCCATCCATTTCTTTGGTGGTTAACGGAATCGGGGGTGGATTAATCCAGACCTGGCGCAGTCCGTGTTGTTGAATTAACGGCCGCGCATTGCCCGGATTGGTTTCACCGTGCATAACCCGTGAGGCGTGGGCATACAAGATAGGATCATCTTTTACGGTTTCATAAGCGGGAATGCGAATAACGGTTTGAGAGCGTTGGTCTCTGACCAACTGCTTGAGCATAACCAAGCTGGAGAGCGAAATTACTTTTTCATTAGGATCGCTGTCATCCGGCTTTTTGTCACAAGCGGGTTCTTCCTGATACGGATTCTGTATCGGACTTAGTGCGCCCGGCCGGTCAATATCCGTAGAATCTTTAACCACCCAGCCTTCAGGTATTTGTTTAACAAAATGTACCGTGCCACGGATGCCTTTAAGTTCGGAGATAGCCTCACCCTGCCCCAAACGGTGAGCAATTTCAACAATTTGCCGCTCCGCATTACCATACACCAATAAATCGGCTTTGGAATCCAGCAATACGGATTTACGTACTTTATCAGACCAGTAATCATAATGGGCGATGCGTCGCAGACTGGCTTCTATGCCGCCGATAATAATCGGCACCTCTTTATAAGCTTCACGGCAGCGATGCGAATAGACATTAACTGCACGATCAGGGCGCTTTCCAGCGGCACCATTGGCCGTATAAGCATCATTTGAGCGAATTTTTTTATCTGAAGTATAGCGATTAACCATTGAGTCCATGTTGCCGCCAGTCACTCCAAAAAACAGATTGGGTCTACCCAGCTTGGTAAAATCAATGGCACTGGTCCAGTCAGGCTGAGAGATAATGCCGACTCTAAAGCCCTGTGCTTCAAGCAAGCGGCCAATCAATGCCATACCAAAACTGGGATGATCAATATAAGCATCGCCGGTAACCAAAATAACATCACAACTATCCCAGCCCAGCTCGTCCATTTCTGCCCGGCACATGGGCAATACAGGCGCTACGCCAAAGCGTTGCGCCCAGTATTTACGGTAGCTAAAAAGGTTCGGTTCGGTTTGTAAAGCAGTGGATGTCATGTTTTAATCACTTGGCTAAGGGTACTGGCGTTATGTTTTTTAAGGTCTTTTAAAAAAGTCGGGAATTCAATTTGATAGTGTTGTTCAAGATCCAGAGCGATGATTCTAAGCTCTTTCATGGAAAAAACGGGTGAATAGTTATTAAAAGCAAGGGCAATAATGTTGCCTCTATCTCGAACAGGCAGAAATAATACTTGCCAGTTAAAGACGCGTGCCAGCCACTGGGAGACTTGCTGAAATTCAGGATTATTGGTGCCGCCCCACAAATTGATAACCATAATACCCTCTTTTTTTAACAAGACTCTACACGCATCAAAAAAAGCTTCATTACAAATTGAAGTGGCCATGCCCTCGTGATCAAACGCATCAATAAACAATAAACTATAATGTTCACGATAAGGCTCTGCGCGTTGGCGTATATAGTCGCCGCCATCATCCACTATAATTTTAAGACGATGATCCAGCGGCAAGCCAAAATGGCTACGGGCAATTTTTACCACGCTTTTTCTAAACTCCACCGCTTTTAACCGACAATCGGGAAAATACTGAAGTAAATGTTTGGTTAATGACCCACCACCCAAGCCAATAATCAGGGCATCGTCAGTCAGCGCAGGTTTAAATAACAACCAACTCGCCATTGCCCGCACATAATCCAATTCCAGCTTGTAAGGGTCAGCCAACAACATGCTGCTTTGTCGCGGATGCGAGCCAAAATGCAAGGACCTGACGCCTTTACGGTCGATAACTTCTATAATTCCTTCATCATCGTGACTTTCGTGGATAAGCAGGCCGTCATATTTGTACATATTAAAACTGGTAAGCTTTTAAACTATAAACGATTATTATACACGAGGATAAGCATTAACCGACGGTATTGGTTGGTATTACTTTACCCAGAAGACTGTCGCCTTTAGGATTTAAGCGTGTACCAGTTTAAAGCAATAGATTATCCAGTGAACTGGTACGCGCACTACAGAACCATTCAGCCTTAATTTTACAACTAAAAATCCAATACTCCAGCCGTAAAGTAAACAGAAAAATAGCGCCACTGTTGCCTGTCCTTTTTCGGCTTTATAGAGACCTTCATTGATTAAGCGACATTATTTTCTGTAGGGCGTGCCGTGCGCGCCTTGAAAATTAAGGCGCGCACGGCACGCCCTTCGTACTTAATTAATTCAGAGCCCCATAGTTGCTTATAACGCCCAAAAAATTTAATATTGCCTTATGCCATTATGGGCTTGGAAACCGGCTATCAATCAGCTTATGATTAAGCCTCTTGCCAGGCTTACTTGTTTTACATTGCCCGCTGTTGCAGATTGGTAATTAAAGCACCCTTTAACCAAGATCGACCCATAGTTCCTGAATAATCCGCGCCGGAGTCACCTTATGAATTTTTCTGCCCTTCCGACCCAACTTGATTTTGCGAGTCCAAAGCAACGAGAAGACCTACAGCACATTAATCTGCAATTGGCAGCACTGGGGCATCCTACTTGCGAAGTTGAGGACGATCAGCAATATCTCAAGATTGCCAATAGTTTATTAAGAAACTATTCCCAGCAACGTCGCCTGCTAGCCAAGTACCGCTGCCCCGCTGACCAACGTATTCAGGATTTCCTTAACGCCTACTTGACTGAAAATGGCGTAGACGCCTCCATTCTTTTGCCTGGAGAGACTTTTGTACTGGAACATAAAGGTCTGGCCAGAGAACTGTCTTTACCGTTCCAGCATAACGAATTTCATTCTGCCTACATTGATTCTTACCGGATGCGGCAAGGGGTTCTGCATAATCCACAAAATGACCGACGCACCACTAAAGGCGTATTTCACATTGTCGCTGGCGGCCTTCCCGTGCCTGCTGATAAAAACGAAGTCCCCGTAGCGGCTTATGCGGAATTATTGCGTATTGCGCTGTCACCGCCAGACGATCTGTTATGCCTGCCTTTTACCAGCCGACAGGAGAATTCTGCAAAACTCTGGCTATCGTTATTACTCAGACCGATTGTGGCACCTGAAATTGCCGGCTTGATTCCTAAAAAAAACATGGAAACCCGCTTCTTTGCACCTGGTGGACTGGTTGCCAACCTGGATTTTGTAGAATCGATTTTTGGTAATGCAGGTGATCCATTTTTACCTGATAACGATGCCGCACTGGATATTGATCAATGGACCGGTCATACCGGCTGCATCATCCTTGCGCCACATCTGGTGCAGTGTCGTAAAAAAGCCATCGGCTTACCCCATTATAAAGACGCTACCGAGCGTCAGCGTAAAGAAGGCCTATGCTGGCAACATGAGAATGAACTCTACAACGAGGGCAAACCGTTTAAACTGGTCTGCCGTAATATGCAAGGCGTGATTGTTACGCTGATTGCCGATAACTATTTTGGTTACAGCAAAAAAGAAATCAAATCTCAGATCAGCTATTCGGCCAACCTGTTTGGCGGCTGCGAAGAAGAACATTCAGGTGGCGCACTGGCTTTTCCACGCGCTATTTTGGGGGAAATATTTTTGCCTCAGAGTGTTAATGTGAATGATCGCTATTCTTTCGAGAAACTTTGTCAGCTTTTAGGCTCAACCATAGACGTTAAAAATGAAGGCTATGCAGTCGATAAAGAGCATCCCGATATTATTTTTATTCCGGATACGGCAAAAATCAATATCCAGAAACTACAAATAAGCTGGCAACACGAGGGATTTATCCGCACCATAAAACTGCTAATCAACCACACTTATGTTTATCCAGGTGGTTTTAGGGTTCACATGGAACGTCATCCGAATGCACCCAGTTGGCGACTGATTGGTACTTATCCTGAAGGCACTTTCTGCCATAAACCCAGCACCGTATCAGGAGGGGGCAAGTCTGAAATTTCCAAATCGATTGCCGGCGCCATCATTTCAGGTGCTGTTTTTGTCGAACATTTTGATAACGACATGGACAGGGTGGCCGAGATTTTTGAGTATGATTATTCCTGCCGGTTTCGGGATCCTGCGCGTAACGGCAGTGACAAACGCCGACTGCTTAGCAATAAACGCACGCTAGGCTCGGTTATCAAGCTGCTGACACCGTCCATCACCGAATATTCCCATGACTATAATCATTGGCTAAAGCAAATTCCCCAGCATATTTGGGCAATGGTGCTAATGATAAAACGCTTTTACAAAGCGGAATGGGGACAAAACTGGCGAGAACATTTTTCAGTTGACTTGGTCAATGGTTATCCAGGTAACGAATTAAAATTTCATGGTCGCAAACTGATTGCCAGCTATCTGCGGGTTGGTTTTGATGCTAATGGTGCCTGGCGTGTTTTTAAATTAAGACAGGACTTTCTGGCATCGGCTAAAGTGCAACTGGAAGATGACATTACCGCCTCCATTGTCATACCCGCCTGTTCCCTTACCGGACTTAACCCAGACTATACAAACCCTAGCGTTAAATTGGTCGATAACTGCGAACACAGTTTTTTTCAGCGTCCTGATGACGCCGTCCACCGAGGCAGCGATTTACAGACAGAACTGGATTTGTCGGGTACCGATAATTTTATTTCCAACTTTGAGCCGTTAACGCCAAAAGATGCCCGCGAACTCATGGAAGACGTCATTCACTTTGACGAATTCAGCAAGCCGATGCGGGATGTCATTAGTCAGGCAGCACAAGGCCAGGAAGGTGAATATTTTGTCTCGTCTGCCCATCCGCGTTTGGTCGATGGCAAGCCCAGCTTAAATGTGCGTTATCTGCAACTTCGTCCGGATATTGTTAACCCGGTAATGCGCTATCTTTCAGAAGTGTCAACACGTTTGGCACGCGGTATCAGTGCCGATCAAGCCGTTCATTTTCCGGTTAATGCCGTGTTACCCGGACGCCGAAATAATCCACGAGATAGCGCCGCAGGAATCAGACCTCTGGCCATTTATAATCCCATCCATTATCAGGAACTTCCCGAATTGTTTATGGATTTTATTTGCAGCCTGACCGGAAAATCACCGTCAACGACTGGCGCTGGCTCAGAAGGTGCACTAACCAAAGGGCCATTTAATGCCCTGTCTACCACCGCCGATCTTAATACAGCACTGGTTTCTTATATATTGTGCGGCTATGCCGGCTATTCCACTGCAGCGGGTTATATTGGCTGTCAACGCAAAATAGATCATGATATCAGTCTATTAATTCCGGAAATATGGTCACGCTTACCCGTACAACAGCGCGACCCGCAGTATCTTATTAAGCAGGGGCAACTCGAAAAACTGGACGATTTTGAATATCAGGGCAAAACGGTCTACGCCAGTCGACTGGGTTATCGCATCACCGAACGCTTTGTACATACCAATTTTGGCAAAGTATTCGATTATCCGACGGCCGTATTTGATGAAGCCATGCTAAAACCGGAAACGCAGGATATGGACAGTTTTGTTGATGGCGTCAACAATGTTTATGAAGCGCAGCAACGGGTTGCCCAACTTTATTTTCAGGATGGTTCAATCCAAGATGCCTGTCCGCCGTTAAAAGCCCTTATCCATATTATGGCTGACGGTCACTATGAAGGTAAAACCATCACTGATCCCGCCATTCGTTTTATGTTCACTCGCGACTACTTAATGCAAAGTGACTGGTATCAAGAGCGACTTAAAATTAAACAGCAAAGGGATTGTAAGCTTTGGCAACAACACCGCGACTATATTTTGCAACAACTCAGTGAAACTGAACCAACCGATTCATTGCATCAGGCTTTGATTCACAAGCTTACAGCAACTGAGAGGATGCTTGCCGAGACCTCTCATCCGTCTTATCTTGAGAACCTGCAAGGGACATTAGGTGCCGACTGGGTGCATCGCAAGGATGGTTAAGCCCGTCCGGACTTATTAAATGGGCAGCTCTGTTGTGGGAGCGATGCCTTCGTCGCGATTAAAAATGTTAGTCGCGACGTGGGCGTCGCTCCCACAAAGTCCAAACAGGCGTAACGGGCGCCTTAAAACCTTATTGTTTCATTATCTTATAAATGCAATGTTCACCGGTATTGTTTACCGTTGTGGCCATGACTTCATAATCAAAACCAAAATCCCGGCAAATCATTTTGGGATCATGCTCGATACCTACAAACTCGGAATACGGAATATAAATCCGTGTTTCGGCATCACAAAAAGCAGTCACTTGGGTAAAAAACCGTTGTAATATTTGACGCCCGCCGTCTTCATTTAAACCAAAATCACCGTTGGAAGGATAATAGTTAAAATTAAATACGATAATATCAAATGTTGTTAAGGGCACGTCATTAAACAAATCGCTATGTATAAAATCAATCGGTGCCAATGACGGGTTAAGTTTGATATTTTCAGTGGCACACTTGACGGCATCGATATTAAAATCGACTCCCAAGACCGTTTTACAGCCTATTTTTTTTAATAAAGAAGCAAAATAGCCACTGCCACAACCCATATCCAAGCCCATGGCGGCCGGTTTTTGCTGAAGTATAAAATGTCCAAAAAATGAACTGGTGATACCAAAGTCGGAGGGAAATACATTTTTTGCAATCGTCAGGGTTATACCATCCAACTCGGTAAGATAGGGCTGTCTATCCAAATAATAAGATAACTCCTCTTCTCTTTTTGCAATGCTCATTACTTGATTAGTCATAATAACTCGGGGTTTTATATTAAAAAGGCTGGCACTAGAAACATAATTATTCAGACTCCAATGCCGTTAAGTTAAGCGCCCGTTGTTTAAAAAACGGGAGTGCAATCGCTTCAGCTATTGCCTGTAAAAACAGCTAAGGAACGTGCATGAAATAACTTGACCATTTATATCCCCTCACCCCAACCCTCTCCCGGAGGGAGAGGGAGCAAGATATCTAAGTTATTTCGTGCGTATTCCTAAAGCTGTTTTATGCTTATAGAGTGGCTTAGAAGTAAAGCAACATAAAGCTCCCTCTCCCTCTGGGCATAGGTATCTACACAACTTTTACTCATATTAAAAACAATGAGTTACGACAGAATCAAGCTCCCTCTCCTGTTGGAGAGGGTTGGGGTGAGGAGAATAAAATCAAGCAGTTACATTCCCCTCATCCCAACCTTCTCCCTTTGGAGAAGGAGCAGTAGGACTTGTGTAGATACCTATGCCCTCCGGGAGTGGGCTGGGGTGAGGGTGGTCGAATGTCGCTTTATTTCTACATGGCTCTATAACTTAACGACAATGCCTGAAAACAAATTAACAAGTCAGTTTTTCTGCAAACCGGTTAGTCGCAGAAACCAGCGCGTCGATCATTTCCGCCCCTTGGGCAATGTGTCCGGCATTGGGCAATACGATATAGTCGGCATGAGGCAAGGCCTGATGCAGCTTCATCCCCGCTTCTATGGGACAAACCAAATCCTGCCGTCCATGAATGATAAGCGTTGGAATGTTTTGTAAAAGAGGGCAATTTTCCAGAATCTGGTTTTCCTTAATAAAATAAGCGTGCTTAGCATAATGCAATTCCATGCGCACTTGTTTAACCATTTTATCTGTTACGTGGTCGCCGGGGCGGTCGGGCTTATAATCGTTACCTAAAGCAACCTGTCCACCCCACGCCATCCATTCCTTGGCAACCCGTCTTTTGGCCACCTCATCTTTGCCCCATAACGCGTCACAAAGACCTTGTACCAAATCTTGCCGAGCGTGTTCCGGAATGCTTTCAACCAAGCGTTGCCATTGTTCCGGATAAATCAAATTGGCACCGGTCTTTGCAAACCATTCCAAATCTTGCTGCCGCACCAAAAATACTGCACGAATAATCATGCCGATGACGTTGTCTGGATGCTGCTGGGCATATAACAAGGCCAATGCCGCACCCCAAGAACCACCAAACACCAGCCATTTGTCCATGCCTAGCTGTTGCCGGATACGCTCCATATCATCAACCAAATCCTGCGTGGTATTGTTCTCCAATTCGCCAAAAGGCAAAGACAAGCCACAGCCGCGCTGATCAAAAAGAATAATACGGTAGTGTTCGGGATTAAAAAAACGTCGATGATCGGGTTTGGTTCCCGAGCACGGTCCGCCGTGTAAAAAAACCACGGGAATGCCGTCAGGATTACCGCTTTGCTCTACATAAACAGAATGTTTGCTGCCCGTTTCAAGAAAAAAAGTGTGATAGGGGGGGATTTCAGGGTACAGGATTTTCATTGTTTAAACAGGCTTAAATGCTTTTATTGAAAGGTCTTTCAAAACTTGATAGTGCTTTACATTGCCTGTAAAAATATCAAGTCCATTCGCCACAGCGGTTGCACTAATTAAAGCATCAGCCAATTGCATTGAATGACTTAGATAATGGTGTACAACATAAAACAAGGCTTTGGCTGAAACATCTTCGGTAATATACAGCACGGTTGCATTCCAGAGCCTTAACGCCTGCCATAGGGAAATAAGCTCCTGCTTATTTCGCATCCTGACCCAACTCGATATAAGTCACCACCGAAATAAAAAAACCGGATAATGCTTCTATTTCCTGACGTGCCTTGTTGTTGCCTTTTAAGTACCAAATCAGCACATCCGTATCAACCAGCATCAAATCCCCTGCCTTTTCTCAAATTCTGCACATACTCTTCTACAGATTCAATATCCATACGATCCGCCCATATCCCGAACAATTCATTATTATCCGGAACGGTGGGCTTAGCCGTTTTTTCATAAGGCACAAGCCGTGCGCAAGGCTTGCCTCTAAAGGTGATCACAACATCTTCTCCCCTGCTTACCGCGTCAAGCAGTTCTTTTGAATGAACCCGAAGATCCTTGGCAGTTGCTTTCATAGTGACATCTCACGTTAAGTTATCGCTGCGAAGTATGAACTTAATAACGATAAACGTCAATTTACCCGAACCAACACAAAAAAGGAGAAGTTTTACTGAAGTCGCGACGTGGGCGTCGCTCCCACCGTGGGAGCGACGCCCACGTCGCGACTAACGAAAGCATCTCGATTTATCCGGGATTGCCTCAGTCAAGCTAAAAAAACTGGAACAACGAGTTAATCATTTCGGTAGGACTACAAACCCCGACCGGCATCGTAATTTTCATTGTTTATTCGCGAATTAAACGATCCAATAAAATATCTTCTACATTACGGCGTGAATCCAGCACCGATAAAACGTAAACAGCAGCGCCTGAAAATCGGTAGATAACACGCCATGGCGGAATAATCAGTTCCCGGTAATGGCCTATTCCTTGTGCCAATAATTCAGGAACAATCCGTCCTCGCTCTGGAAATACTACCAGATCAGCTGTTTTATCCTTGATGCCGGCAAAAACCTTGGCAGCGGCTTGGGGACTTGTATCACATATAAAGCGGATGATCGCAAGCAAATCGCTTTCTGCCGTTTTGCTCCAGTAAACTGGATAGCGTTCATTCATTGGCTAGCTAACAGGGCTTCCATATTATTAAAAACTTGTGTTTGATGACTCATGTTACCGCTACGAATATCATTTTCCGCCTGCGCAAGCAATTTTAACAACCCCAGTGCAGCACGCATATTCTCGTAACTTTCAGCGTCTTGCAATACGGCTCGCGGCTCACCGTTTTGGGTAATGATGACGGGTCTGTGGGTTTCATTAACCTGACTTAATAAATCTGCGGAATGTAATTTTAAATAGCTGACGGGTTTAATATCGGCTGAAATCTTCATGGCTTTTACCTTTTGTCCATATTTAGCACCAAATATAGCACCTATAAAAAATGACAGGCAAAAAAAAGGGAGGGGTTTGAAACCCTCCCTTTTTTATCGGATTTGTTTTTAAGCGGAGTGCTTAGAAACCGAAACCGATCGAACCGCCCGCTGTCAAGCCGTTGACATTGGTGCCGTCCAGCTGAGTAGTTGCCAAGAAGTAACGTACGTCAGCACCGATATACAAACTTTTCCAGATATTATAATCCAAACCTGTACCAAAGTTCATACCAGGTTTTAAATAAGAAATGGTATTAACTTGTGAAGGTGGACTGATAAAGTTGAGAGTAAGACCGACTGGAATTATCCAAGGTCTAAGTTTATTACCTTTTAAGAATTTGATTTTTGGCGAGGCGCTTAATCTCATCATACTTTGACTGACTGTTGCAGGAGCATTAATTCCGGCAGTTGCATTAGTAACACTACCAGTGTATGAACCCACATCTACGTAGTTTATATCTAATTCACCGAGCAATTCAGTCTTTTCCATCAAACCAAACAAGTTATCATTCAAACTAAAATCCATGCCGGCACCAACATTCCAACCGTTTGAATGACCAGCGGTTGCTCCAGGTAATAGACTACCATTACTATCATAGGTATTGGTTGTAGCATTCATAGCTCGATCATTCCCAGCGAATCCGCCACGGAAGTACATCATATTATCTTTATCTTTCTTTACTACTGGCTCAGATTTAACTGATGTCATCCACGCATCCAGTTCCTGAACTTTTTGAGCATCTACTGCTGCAACAGGCGCAGCAGCACCTACTTGCGCTCTTAAGCTGGCGATTTCATCCTGCATGGCTCTTAATTGAGCTTCCAAGACTTCTGCTTTACTGTTTGCCGCTTCTGCCAAACGCTCTGCACTGACTTGGTGAGCATGTGGTTTGGCACTTTTGTGCGCAAGGACTGGTTGAGAAACCAACGCGCCTGTCATGGTTACTGTTGCCAAGGCGATGCCCAAGCATATTTTATTCTTTTTGATTTTCATTGATTCCCCCTCATGGGTTGTTAATTTACAAAAATTTGTTGTAATACAACAAATCTGATTTCACGGGGTAGATAATAACAGCAAATTAATTTCCATACAAGCATTATAGCTATTTTTTTATCATCAATTAACCCTTAAAAATCAACAAGTAACAAACTATTCTTAATTTTTCTTATATAACTGTCTGCAAAAAACAACAAAAAACAACAAAAAATCCAACTTGCAACACTGTTAAAATGCATTACTGACATTGCAGGTTTGATTGAGCAATAAAGAAGAATGATTATTTATATCCGTGTATTCTCTGTGCTTGGTGTGATAAAAAAATATGAGTAAACTTTTCACATACATAATTTATAGCGAGGTAAACCATGCAAGCGATAGAATTTGAGTCAATACTACACAATGGACATCTTGAAATTCCTAAAAACTACCACAATCGGGAAGGCAGGCATGTCAAAGTTATTTTATTATCTGATGAGCAACCAGCAGAACAAAAAGCCGATGCAGTTTTTAGATGACTATCAGAGCTATCTGATGACTTTATGGAGCAAGGTAGACAACACAAACCTGCGCAAATAAGTAAGCCGTATAATGTTTAGTCATTTAGACGCTCTCTTTTTATAAAATTGGCTTTAACCCTTACTCACATCAATGATTAAAACCCCATACATTACCATTATTGGCGGCGGCGTTATCGGCCTGCTGACTGCCAGAGAATTTATTAATGCCGGCGCTACGGTGACGGTTATCGAAAAAAACCGCTTGGGACAGGAATCATCTTGGGCCGGTGGCGGTATTTTGCTGCCGCTTTATCCTTGGCGACAGGCGGATGCGATTACGCGCCTGACCTTACAAAGCTTGTCTTTGTATCCCGCTTTAGCCGCGCAACTGATTAACGATACCCAAAAAGATCCGGAATGGACACCCTGCGGTTTATTGATCACTAAGAATCCTGACATTACAGCGGCGCTCGACTGGTGTAATGCCAACCACATCGCTTTTCAAACGCCGAGCACGGACTTTTTTAACGATCTGGTGACCACGCCGGATAATCCGCTTTGGTTACCCGGAATTGCCCAAGCCCGTAATCCCCGACTGGTTAAATCATTAATACAAGATCTTGTTAACAAGGGCGTAACGTTAATAGAGCATTGCGAGTTAACCGGCATTACGTTGACACAAAACCGGATTACCGGCATCAACACCACAACAGGCTCACTGCCGGTTAACCAGTTAATCATTTCTGCCGGGGCGTGGACGGGCCAATTATTTCAAACACTTTTTCCTGAAATGCTGGATAATGCCCCGAAAATTGCCCCCGTTAAAGGCCAAATGTTGTTATTTGACGGCACGCCGAACCAGTTGCGCACGATGGTGCTGGATGGCGATCAATATCTGATTCCTCGCCGTGACGGAAAAATACTTGCAGGCAGTACGGTAGAGCAGGATAATTTTAATAAAAATACCACAACAGCCGCCAAAGACAGGCTGACGGAGTTTGCTTTAACATTAATGCCGGCACTTAAAAATGCCCCGCTTATTCATCATTGGGCAGGCTTAAGACCCGGCACTGAACATGGCATACCGTATATTGACAAACATCCTGAAATCAGTAACTTAAGCATTAATGCCGGCCACTTTAGAAATGGCTTGGTTATGGGGCCCGCCTCTGCGCAACTTATGGTCGACCTGATTTTAAATCGCCCTACAGCCGTAGCCCCTGAACCTTATAAATTAAGTAGATTGATGACTGATTAATTCACCACCAAAACACGAAGAAAAACCAAAGTAAAAATTTCGTGCTCTTCGTGTCTTCGTGGTGAAATACTTTAAGCACGATGTATCGAAGCGTGACGGGGTTGCAAGCCCCGACCGGCATCGTAGTCAATGGATGCTTTACGAAGGCCATCCATGGCCACTGGATCCCGGCAGTCCATGCCGGGATGACGGCTTGAACGTTTGAAGCGTGTATAAGATTTGTGTTTATTGGTATTTTTTATTGTTTACTGAAGCTTGACGGGGTTTGCAACCCCGTCACTCACGTTTAAAATATATTGAAGTCTTCAAACGTTTCGATCGGGGTTGCAAACCCCGACCAGCCTCGTATAACTACGCAGTGTAGATACTAAACTTTACCTTTTGGTTTTCTTCGTGTTCTTCGTGTCTTCGTGGTGAAATGCTTTAAATTAAATGCTTTAAATTGAGACCTATAAAATCAGACCACCTAACGGCAAACTTATGAACCTTTATCCTTTATTACGCCCGCTATTATTTTCACTTGACCCTGAAACAGCCCATGAGGTTACGCTTAAGCTGTTAAATGTTGCGCATGTTTCTCGTGTCGGGAAGCTAATCTATCCGGTTATTGAAGATAAACCCGTCAAGGTGATGGGCTTAACTTTTAAAAACCCTGTCGGCCTCGCCGCCGGTATGGATAAAAACGGTGATTATATTGCGGCACTGTCAGCATTAGGTTTTGGTTTTATCGAAATGGGTACGGTAACACCTCGCCCGCAACCGGGCAATCCCAAACCGCGTTTGTTTAGGCTGCCTGAACATGAGGCAATTATCAATCGGATGGGCTTTAATAACTTAGGCATCGACCACTTACTTAAACAAGTAAAACAAAGCCATTGCCCAGGTATTATAGGTATTAATATCGGAAAAAATTTCGATACACCGATTGAAAATGCAGTGGACGATTACTTAATCGGTTTACGCAAGGCTTATACGTCGGCCAGTTATATTGCCATTAATATTTCTTCACCCAACACCAAAAACCTGCGTCAGTTACAGCAAGGCGAAGAAATAAAAGCCTTGATTGCCACTTTAAAAGAAGAGCAACTTAAGCTGCAACAAGAGCACGGTAACTATGTTCCTTTAGCCGTAAAAATTGCCCCCGATCTAACGGATGATGAAATTACCCATATTGCCGGATTGTTGCTGGAATTTGAAATAGACGGTGTCATTGCCACCAATACCACTATCGCCAGAGACAAAATTGCCGGCCATCCGCTTGCACAGGAAGCCGGCGGCTTAAGTGGCGCACCCGTTAAAGACCAAGCCACCCATGTTGTACGTGGCTTGGCGGCTGAATGCCTGGGAAAAATCGCGATTATTGCGGCAGGTGGTATTTTAAGCCCAGAAGATGCACAGGAAAAATTACAGGCCGGCGCAAGCTTGGTACAAATTTACAGCGGCATGATTTATCGTGGCCCGCAGTTAATAGAAGATATTGTTAATTCCCTGTAGAGACTGATTGCACAAGGGTTATAGACATCAAGTTAAGACATTTCACCACGAAGACACGAAGAACCCGAAGATTTTGCTTTGGTTTTTCTTCGTGAACTTCGTGTCTTCGTGACCTGTAATATCTTTAAGTGGATGCGTATGGGGCAATAAAGCCACTGCCCACTCTAAAAAGTATAGAGCCATGTAGAAATAAAGCGACATTCGACCACCCTCACCCCAGCCCTCTCCCGGAGGGCATAGGTATCTACACAAGTACCAACTCCTTCTCCCTTGAGGGAGAAGGTTGGGATGAGGGGGAATATAACTGCTTGATTTTATTCTCCTCACCCCAACCCTCTCCAGCAGGAGAGGGAGCTTGGAAATTTTGTAACTCATTGTTTTTATTATGCGAAAAAGTTGTGTAGATACCTATGCCCGGAGGGAGAGGGCGCTTTATGTTGCCTTACTTCTAAACCACTCTATATCTAAGCAAATCGTTCAATCATCTTTTCTGCCTGCTCGGCAAACTCTTCCAGA
>JBAXUR010000063.1:0-18281 GCA_037129595.1 Methylococcaceae bacterium
CGGCAAAGAAACCGGGTATTTATGGCAATGGAAGTCATAACGCTGTTGGATAAATGAATAGATGATTTAAAAAATGAGTAACTGGAAAGCGAAAGCTGAAGGGGATTTTAGTCAAGAATCAACGCAATCCCGGCCTTATATCAACACGTAACCTGTGGCAAGCCTTCCCAGCCCTACCAGATTGGAAAGTTTCCGGTCAATCTGCCACAATGCCAATGATTTAGGTATTTTGCATCTGTTGATAAAGCTGCTTTATTGGCTTTTTTTATTGCCTGTAAAGGGAATAAGGCGATTGATGTGCGAATGATATACCAGTTTCTTTGCGGACTTCCTGTTTACGGGCTATTTTTCGTGCACCAGTGCGTGCTAGTCGCTGCTGCTACATCAGATGATAATGTAATAGTATCGTTACCATATGGAATGCCTACTTGAAACAAATCAATGGTATTTACAGTGCCGTTAATGTTTTGAGAAGCTGTATCAGCGAGTGCTAATGTTGGCAGCGAAGATAAGATTGCTATAGCTAAAATAGTTTTTTTTATGTTAATGCTCAACTAATATTGTTCCGAATTTGGTAAGTTGTTGACTGTTATCAACATGGCTATATTAAATGATGTTGATAAATTTAAAATTTAATCAATAACGATATATACAACCATAAAGACAAATTTAACAAATTTATCCAGATCAATAAATAGTGTTTTCTGTGTTTATTAAACAAGCAGTTGTAACCCCTTTGGAATTTTTTAATGCTTCCATCGCTGAGTAAAAATTGGTGCTCTAAAGTTGATCGCCCCAGCGCTTTAAATGCCAATCTTAAAAACTTTCATAGTGTGGCATGTGACTTTGAAACACCTACAATTTTTCGCAACTAACCTCGCAACAGATCGGTACACCGCTTATAATTAATTGAGTCATCACCTTAGCGATAGCCATTTTTGAACGACTTAACTTTCTTGCCGTATAATTAACTTTTTTTGATTGATAAGGTTACCCCCAGATGTCGATTTCGCTTGCTGTACTTGAAGACGTGGTTCGTGAAGCAGGAGCCATTGCAATGACTTATTTTAAAGACTTAAAGAATGTTCAAGTTAACAAAAAAAGTCCGCGGGATTTTGTTACTGCAGCGGATGTTGCTGTTGAAGCTTTTTTAAAAGAAACCCTGACTACGAAGTACCCGGAATATGGTTTTTGGGGAGAAGAGAGCGGGCAAAGTGCTAACCAAACCAATCGATGGATAGTTGATCCTATTGACGGTACGCATTCATTTTCAAGAGGCCAATACTTTTGGTCTATCAGTGTTGCGCTGGAAATTGATCAAGAGCTGATGATGGGGGCGGTTTATGCGCCGGCTTTAGATGATTACTATTGTGCAGAAAAGGGCAAGGGTGCTTTTAAAAACGGTCTGCCCATTACTGTTTCTTTAGAAAGTGATCTGGCCGATGCGATGATTGGTACCGGTTTTGCCTGCCTGCGTTCTTACTTGACAGACAATAACCTGGAACGTTTTGGAAGAATCGCTCAAAATACAACGGGGCAGCGGCGTTTTGGCTCGGCCGCTGTGGATTTATGTTTGGTTGCTGATGGTCAGATTGATGCTTTTTGGGAGCAGGAATTAAATCTGTATGACGTTGCCGCGGGTGCTTTAATAGCTCGGGAAGCGGGCGCTACCGTGACCGATTTTAAAGGCAATGAAGGTCTTTTTCCCAAACAGGTTCTTGTTACTAACGGCAAGATTCTTGATCAGATTCTGCCACTGATGTAATCAGGTCTGCCCCGTGTTAAGTTGATAGCCAAGTAAGAACGGGCGCATTAGATCGCCCGTTTTTGTTACCGGATTAACAATCCTCAATTATTCAACCAAAAAGTCACGCATCATGCCCATGTCTTCATGCTCAAGATTATGGCAATGGTACATAAACAAACCTTTAAAATCCTGGAAAGGTTTTATGATGCGAACGTTCTCGCCAGGCATCACCAGTACCACGTCTTTAAGACCGTTTTCAATAAAGCCGTCACTCACGGTGGCGTAGTCTGCTTTATTTTCTGCACTGACCGTGCGGCTGACAATTTGAAATTGTTGGCCGTGTAAGTGAATGGGATGCGCCATGGACATCATCATGCCCATGCCTCCCATACCACCACCCATGCCACCCATACTTTGACCGCCTTTCTGGTCGTCATCGCCATGTTTCATACCACCCATCATACCCATGCCGCCACCTCGGTGACCCATGCCTCCCATCATCCCCATGCCGCCGCTGTGCTTTTCTGCACCATTATCTTCAGTTGACGGTGAGGCTGGTTTACTGTGACCGCCACCGTGCGCATGAAAAATTTCCATGAGTTGGATAGTATTTACCTTGATGCGCTCAATATCTTGAGTGTCGTTAAACTTGTAAGGGCGCCCATTAAGCAGCATGGACATCGGGCCTTCGGAAATAGCGATGGGAATTGGTTTATCTTGATTAGCGGTTGCACTGATGGGATGCCAGTTTATTTTTGATAATTGTGAGGGCAGTTTAGGGCTGTCGCTGACTTTTTTAGTGACACGTGCTGTAAAAATTGGATAATCACTACCCACAGGTATAGCGTTGGCATGCATCATTCCTCCCATGCGCTGAGCCATTTTAGGTAACACACCGGAAAAAGCCAGGCTGCGCATGACTAACTGCGAGCCTTCGTTGCGACCACTAAAATCCGCCCAAACATCTAAACGTTCACCGGGTGCCAGCATGACGTAGGGTTTGACTTGCGGTTGTTCCAGCAAGCCACCATCGACACCGATAACGGTGATGGGTGTGCCGTCATCCCAGCCCAGTTTATAAATGCGGGCGGTTGAGCCGTTTAAAACGCGTAGACGGTAAGCGCGACTGGCCACATCCATCTGAAAATTGGGCCGACCGTTGACTAATATGCGATCGCCATAAAAACCAACCATTCGGTCATGCATGTTACGGGCATAAATGAGTTGATTTTGTTCGTCGAAGAGACGATCCTGAATAACAATCGGGATTTCGAATTCACCGGAGGGCAATTCCAGTTTTGCTTCTTCATCATCATGGACGAATAATGCGCCTGCCAGACCATGATAGACTTGTTTGGCGGTAAGTTCATGCGGGTGTGGATGGTAGATATTCATACCGGCCCGATTGAGTACTTCAAACTCATAAACCAAAGTTTGGCCCGGATCGATAGTGTACTGCGGATGCCCGTCCATATTAGCGGGGACATGCAGGCCATGCCAATGCGTGACGGTGGGTTCGGTCAGTTTGTTGTGCAAATTAATGCGTACTTTCTGGCCTTTTTGTAAATTGATTAACGGCCCCAGATAAGATCCGGCTATATTTATGAGGGTCTCTTTCGGCCCTGTTTTTAACACGGCGGTGTATTGTTGCACCTGTGTTTGTTGACCTGGTAAAATTGATACAGAGCCTGATTGGCAAAGCAGATCAAATTCTACATCCGGTTTAAAATTAGGTGAAGCCTTGTTAGGGGTTAATTTCGGCATGCCATGCATACCTTCGCTATTTTCCATGGCCCGCAAAAGACTCGGCATGGCAGCAAAAGCAACCAAGCCCAAGCCGGATTGGGTCAGGAAACGACGGCGGGAATTATTTTTAAGATTAGACATAGAACCTCCTCTGATAGAAAAGAACCGCCCTTGTTAATGAAGCTTGTTTTTATAATGGCAGGGCGTATCTTGAGTTTATATTAGCTATCCATTATGTACAAGACATAAAGTGACATTTGCAGTAGTTGGTCATTCATAAAAAAATTAGTGCTTACCAAACTATTTTTTAAACGGTTGTAAGCGACGATTTTAGTTATAATTAATCTGTTTACCGCAGTATTACACTGATAAGGCAATAGCAAAAAAAATAGTGCCGCTACAGTCGTAGTTGCAATTGTTTATCCGCTTTTTAGGGTGGACTGTGCCTGTTCCTAACATTGATATCCGCTCTTGTTTAATTTATCGATAACCCTTGTTTTTAACTTATTAAAAGGAGATAGTTAGTCATGATTTTGCTGTCGTTGTGTTGGTATTGCATTTTTCAGGCTTTTGTACTGCTTATTGCAGCCAATGGTGCGCCGGTGATTATCACTAAATTGCTGGGCAACCAGTGGGCAAGGCCGATAGATAATGGACTTGTTCTAGATGATGGCTATCGATTGTTTGGTAACAGTAAAACGTGGCGAGGTTTTTTTTCAGCACTTGTTTTCTGTGTAGGGGTGGCTATTTTATTGGGGTTGCAACCTGTAACAGGGATATTGTTTGGTGCGCTGACGATGATAGGGGATCTATTGGCCAGTTTTATTAAGCGGCGCTTGGGTAATGTTGAAAGCAGTCGGGCGAGAGGTCTTGATACTGTACTGGAATCATTGTTGCCTTTATATCTCCTAAAAGAGCCGTTAGCACTCAACCTTACTGACATTGCACTCATTACCGTACTTTTTTTTCTGTGTGAGGAATTTGTTTCGCCGGTGCTTTACCGATTGAATATTCGTAATCAGCCTTATTAACTTAGAAAAGCTGGTCACTTTACAGGACGTCAGGATAATTATGGAAAAAAAAGGTTTGCGGGTATTAACTTATAATATTCATAAAGGTTTTAACGTCGGTAACCGGCGTTTTGTATTACACCAAATCAAGGAAGCGTTGATAGCTACTGATGCCGATTTGTTGTTTTTGCAAGAGATGCAAGGTGAGCATCACCGCCATAAAAAAAACGTCGAACATTGGCCTGATCAATCACACATTGAGTTTATTGCCGAAGGTGTCTGGCCGCATTTCGCTTACGGAAAAAATGCGATTTATAATGTCGGTCATCATGGTAATGCTATCTTAAGCAAGTATCCGTTTCAAAGCTGGGAAAATATTAACGTCTCGCCCTTTCCCTGGGCCAGTCGCAGTCTTTTACATGGCATTATTCGACTGCCTTACAGTGATCAAGACGTGCATATCGTTTGTATTCATTTTGGCTTGATGGGTAAAGAACGTCGCCTGCAAATAGGCAAATTGTGTGATCGTATTGATAGCCATGTGCCCCATGATGCGCCCTTGATTGTTGCCGGCGATTTTAACGACTGGATGGGACACGCAGGTCGACTGTTTCATGATCATCTGGATTTGCAGGAGGTTTTTTTACAAACGCATGGCCGCCATGCGCGAACATTTCCCGTCTGGTTACCTTTGTTGCAGATGGATCGTATTTATTATCGTGGCCTGATTCCGGTATCGTGTGACCGCTTGGCGCATTCACCTTGGAATTTGCTTTCAGACCATGCGCCACTTGCTGCCTCATTTACCTTATGAACAGTCAACAGCACACTGAACAATCCAGGTTAACCTTACCCAATATGCTGACAGGGTTTCGCTTTATAGCCGCTCCGGTTTTGTTATGGCTTGCATGGCATGGCTATGGTATCGCTTTTATGATTTTGTTGGCGGTCGCTTTTTTGACCGATTTGTTGGACGGTCTGGCTGCCCGTTTGACCGGACAGGTTTCTCCGTTTGGCGCTACTTTGGATAGTTGGGCGGATGTCATCATCTATTTAATCATCGCTATCGGTTGCTGGTGGTTGTGGCCGGACGTTGTTTATAGAGAACTGGTTTTTGTCGGTCTGATTGTTGCCAGTTGTTTATTGCCGGCCTTCGCAGGTTTTAGCAAATTTGGACGCTTTACCAGTTATCATACATGGGGTGTAAAAATTGCAGCCGCTTCCATGGGACTTACCTTGTATGTTTTGTTTCTGGGTGGGCCGGTCTGGCCGTTTCGATTGGCCGCTGTGATCTGCATACTTGCGGCCCTTGAAGAAATTGCGCTCACCTTGTTGTTGTCCGAACCCGAGTCAAATGTCCGGTCAGTTTGGGATGTGTTAAAGCGTTCTGCACGCAATAGTCGTTAGCGTTTTTAGCCCTGAATTAATTAAGTAGTAGGATGTGCCGTGTGCGCCTTAATTTTCAGGGCGCGCCCTACAGAAAATAATGTCGCTTAATCAACGAAGGCCTCTATAATCTTTTAAATAGTGTCCTCCGATCCCTTTATCAACTACTGAAATTTTTTGCCTGTGCAACCATTAGTCATCGCGTCGAATAGTCTGTATATCTGTCCCGTTTGTAGAGAACCACTGCAATTGCAACCATTAGGTAAAAATTATGCCTGTTTGCATCATCATAGTTTTGATGTGGCCAAAGAAGGTTATTTAAATCTATTGCCTGTTCAGGATAAACACTCCAAAGAACCGGGTGATAGCAAGCAAATGATGATAGCCCGGCGTCTATTTTTAGAAGCGGGGTTTTATGAGCCGATGGCCAAGGCTGTGGCGATGATGATTGATGCCGGCAATACCAAAGGGCAGGGCATGCAGCTTTTGGATTTGGGGTGCGGTGAAGGTTATTACAGCCGAAAAATAGCCGGCTTTTGCAAGCACGGTGAACAGATGTCTTTGCAGGGTATTGATATTGCGAAGTTTGCTATCGCCGCCGCTGCTAAAAAACAACCTCAAGCGCAGTTTGTCGTTGCCAGTTCAAACAGGTTGCCCTATACCGATCAGCTTTTTGATGTTGTACTCAGAGTGTTTGCGCCCTCGGATAATGACGAGCTCAAGCGTGTGTTAAAACCTTCCGGGTACTTGCTGACGGTCACGCCTGGTCCTCGTCATCTATGGCAATTAAAAGAATTTATCTATGCCGAGGTAAAAGAACATGCCTCAGAAAATGAAGTGCCTCAGGGTTTTGAACACTTAACGACACAACGGATTAGTTACAAAATCACCCCAAACACCCAGCAAAGAATGGCACTTTTACAAATGACACCTTTTGCCTGGCGAGCCAACGAAAGTGTTTTACAGGCTTTAAACGCTGATTTTGAACTTGAAATTGAAACCGATTTTATTTTGACTTTATCAATAAAAACAGCGAATGAGTAAAGCATGCCGAAACTGCCAAACAGTTGGCATTTACAGATTTTTTAATTAAGTCCCCCGATAGTAACCATTGACAGGATTTGGGCTTTGGGTTTTACCCTTAGTTGCTTCTTTTTTACTTTTAGTGGGTGTTACCGGTACTGCTTGTTTTGACTTAGCAGTCGGTACGATAACCGCTTTGCTGTTTTTACTGGCAGTAACGGGTACGGGTGTTTTTGACTTACCAGTTGGTACGACAACCGGTTTGCTGTTTTTTCCGGCAGTAACGGGTACGGTTTTTTTCGACGTGCCAGCCGTTACCATAACAGTTTTACTGTTTTTACCGGCAGTTGCCGGTACTGATTTTGAATTTTTGATTACATCAGTTGCAACCCCTGGTTTTTTACTTTTAGCGACAACGACAGGAGTCGGTTTTGTTACTTTAACAACAGGCGCGGGTTCTGGCTCAAGCGCTGGTATTTCTTCTTCCAGCGGTGGCAATCTTTCATAAAGCGGAACGGGGGTTCCATCCAGATCTTTAAGTGCCTTATTTAAGGCTACCTGATCAAACTCGGGTAATTCGCCCTTGTTGGCTTTTTGAATAAGCTCTAAGGCTATGGCATAGCGTTGATCTTGGGTCTTTTCTTCCCCTTCCAAATCAGGGTGAGCTTCAACATAAAGTATATTATTTAACCAGCCAACCTTCACCGGTTGCTTGACTATATAAACCGATGTGCCAACGGGAACAGAACGGTATAAAGCCTCAATGTCTTCAGGATACATACGGACACATCCATGCGTTATTTGCATGCCGATACCAAAAATCTTATCAATGTCGGTACCGTGTATTCGATAATCCCCGGGAAGATTCAGATACAATGCGTAAGCGCCCAAGGGATTATTGGGGCCGGGGGGTACGATAGCCGGTAATGGATCGCCATTTGCAGCGTGTTCACGTCTGATTGATTCAGGCGGATGCCAAGCAGGATCTTTCACTTTTTTGATAACAGTGGTTCTGCCCAATGGCGTTTGCCAATCTTGTCTGCCGACGCCATGCGCGAAAGATTTTACCGTGCCGGGTTGATCCGCAGGGTAATAATACATGCGGTATTCCGAGATATTTAAGGTAATGCCCTCGTGAGGGCTATCCGGCAAAATGCGACGATTAGGCAAGCGGACTACAGTACCTTTTTTTACAAGCCAGCGATCAATACCAGGATTTAAAGTGACTATTTCTGTTTGTCCCAGATTAAAACGTCTGGCTACATCCAGTAGGGTTTGATCTTGCTCAACGGTTAACGTGACGGTTTCGCCGGTGGATGAGGCAACAACCCGGTCGCCGCTAATTTCCGGCAACTTGTAAGTGGTGGCATAAGCGTTACCAACAACGGCTAGCAATAACAATGAAGAAGCAAAGAGAGTACGGATTTTCATTACAATAATTTTCTCGGGAACACTATAAAAATAACACACGGGTTAGGAATTGGCTCTCGTTAAAAATAAATTACGATTAATGCCGGTTTAAAGGTAACTATTTCGTTCCCCTCTTTCAAAGCATAGGTATATACACAATTCGTCATCCCGGCTGGGAATGCCGGGATCCAGATGCCATGGATGGCAATATTGAATTACGCAAACCAATTTTTAGCATATGAAGCTATTTTTGATCTGATTTTTTACATCCCTGTATCCTGGATTCCGGCAATCCCTGCCGGAATGACGCTACTTTTATTTGTGTAGATACCTATGCTTTCAAAGCGGGAGGTGAATACTTACTTTTAAACAGTTTATATTTTATCATGGGCTTGCCTGATTAACCATTTTGAACAGGGGGCGTGTCATAACAGTAGCGTTCAAAATACCTTAATGGTTCAATTTATTTAGAATTAGATTGCTGTTTTGCGTCTCGTTTTAACCGTTATCAACGGTGTGTGCGTTATAATCTTTTCTTACAGTGAGTGAAGCTATCCATCCATCACTTCCAACCTAACATTCAACAACCAACAAGGGACTTTAAATCATGTCGCTGCAAATTTTTCGTACCAAACAAGTCGTTGCGCATAATGACCTTGATCATGTTCTCAAGCGTTGTTTGTCAGCATGGGATCTTACGTTTCTGGGTGTCGGTGCGATTATTGGTACGGGTATTTTTGTATTGACCGGTATTGCCGCTGCAACGCAAGCCGGCCCCGCCGTTGTTTTATCCTTTATTATTGCCGGACTGGCCTGCGCCTTTGCTGCGCTTTCTTATGCGGAATTATCGTCTGCTGTTGGTGGCTGCGGTAGTGCTTATGGTTACAGTTATGCGGCTTTTGGTGAGTTGATTGCTTTTATTATTGGTTGGGATTTGCTGTTGGAATACGGCATTTCCGTTGCGGCGGTTGCCAACGGTTGGTCAGGCTATTTTAATAATGCGTTGACGGCTATCGGCATGCCGTTGCCTGATATGCTGACCAAAGCCCCAAAGCTGGGTGGCGTGGTTAATCTACCGGCATCTGCCATCATTCTGCTGCTAATGGGCTTGCTGATTATGGGCGTAAAACACAGCGCAAAAGCCAACAATGCCATGGTAGCCGTTAAACTAATCACCATCAGCATATTTATCGGTATTGCCGTGTTTAATGTTCATCCTGATAATTGGCATCCTTTTATGCCGTTTGGCTGGTTTCAAACGTTACCTGACGGAAAAACCACCGGCGTATTGGCGGGTTCATCATTGGTATTTTTTGCCTATGTGGGTTTCGATGCCGTGTCTACGGCCGCCGAAGAAGCCAAAAATCCCCAACGCGATTTACCTTTTGGCATCGTAACCTCATTGGCTTTTTGTACCGTTATCTATATTATCGTCGCGGGTTTGCTGACGGGTGTCGTACCTTACACCGACTTAAACGTATCATCACCGGTCGCTCACGCGCTTACTCTGATTGGTTTCAACGGGGCGTCAGCATTGATTTCAACAGGCGTTATCGCGGGTCTAACTACCGTCATGTTGGTGTTGTACTATGGACTAACGCGCATTATTTTTGCGATGTCACGCGATGGTTTGTTGTCGCCTTTTTTTAGCAAAGTTAATGTTAAAACCCAAACCCCTGTCCGCGTCATTGTGCTCTGCGGCGTTATCATAGCACTGATTGCCGGCTTTATGCCGTTGGGTGATTTGGCCGAACTGGTTAATATCGGTACGTTGGCCGCATTTGTACTGGTGTGTTTGGGAACATTAGTTCTGCGCGTTACCAAACCGGACATGGAACGTCCCTTTCGCACTCCGTTTAGTCCCTTGTTTCCTGTGCTGGGTATGTTGTCATGTGGCGCACTGATGGCCTTTTTGCCCGCCATCACCTGGCTACGTTTCGTTATCTGGCTGGTGATAGGCTTGATTGTCTATTTTAGTTATTCAATGAATCACAGCAAGTTGGCAAAATCCGGCTAGCTGCGCTGATTTACGCAAAACAAGGGCATCCTTTATAAATCACCCAAAGTAGCAAGTAGCCTCCATTTAACGTAGTAAAATCGGGGTGTTCGGGGGATAATCCTCGATTCCGCTTTGCTGCATCGAGACTACCCGCTGGTTTAAAAGTGAGAAGCAAAGCTTGATGATCATGAACTTCCAGTTATTTTAAAAAACCGAAAACTTGACCGCGTGGAGTCTATATAATTATTGTTTGAATGTCGGATATAAAAATCATACCCGACTTACAAAACTACCAACAAAAAACTAATTTCTAATTGTTTCAGAAAGTATTCTTTTTTGACTAGCTATTATCAGTACGTTGACATGTTAAAATAACATTTCGCCAGTCGCTCCCCGCGCTAACACCTTTAGTAAAACAATCGACTGTAGCCTTGGCGTCACTGGTTCCTGAGCAGAGATTAATTACATTTTTCCACTCCCAATCTTTATTGCCTTTAGCCCATTCCACTTTATCTGACTTGACGCTCAGAAAACATTTGCCTGGTTCAGATGGTTTAGTGGTGCCTTTGCAGAGCTGTTTCACATTTTCCGGTTCCCAATTAAGCTTGTCATCCGACCAAGGTATTTTTCCCTGGACGTCATTAAAACACTGAGTTTCGTTATCGCTTGCAGAGGCGACTGGATTAATAAATAGTGTTGCTAAAATAGCAATCGATAATACTGAAAAAGAACGTTTTACTGAGATGTAATTTGATTTCATATAACCTGCCTAAGTAATAAAAAGTTAACACTTAATTAATATAAAATGATTTCCAAAAATAGCAATATTATTTATTTTATGGAAAGAGTCTGTTTCTTTAAAAGGCTTGAATTCGGAAACCATCAATCTGACTCTTCTAAAATTTATGTAAAATTAAACGGTTAGCTTAGATAAAACGTAGTGAAATCGGGGGATGAAGAACATCCTTAAAACATCTCGAATTTTGCCAGGTATCCAAAATGATCGGAAACGATTGGATAAAAATGGCTGTTAAAGATGACTTCCATGGAATTGATTTTAATTGGATTACCATTGCGCTTGAAGATGTAATCAATGCGTTTGGGCGGGCTGTTTTTCCAGCCGTCTATTTGACCATGATAGCTGGGTTCGTAAAAACGGTAGGGATGTAATTCGTGAAATTGATCCACATATTCCCGATTGCCTACGATATGGTTATAGGTATTTTCTCCTGCCGGCGAGTTAAAATCGCCAATCATTAAATCGCCTCTGACACCAAAATGAAAACGTGAGCGGATTAGTTTTTGGAGGTTATTATATTCTTCATAAAAACCATGATGCCCCCAACTCAAATGCACATTGGCGATATGCAGTAAGCCGAACCACGGAACGTTGATGCATGACACGGTAACATTTCGGGACATATAATTGTCTTTGCGATGATCTGTAGAAACATAAGCCGAATAATTGTGCAGCATCGGATAGCGGCTCATGATGGCGGTGCCTTCCCGCCAACGACCAAAGCCAATGTGGCTCCAGTCTTGATGAATATGATACCAATGCCCCCATTGACGCAATTTATTGCAAATTCGAAAAGCCATGTTGGACGGCGATTCGCCATAAGGGGTCGTGATGGGGTCGTGCATATATTCGCCCACCTCCTGAAAACAAATGACATCTATAGCTAAATGCGCAATGGCTTCAGCAATAATATGTACCTCTCGCTCATGTTGATGCATGGTGTCAAAAGAACAGTATCGGGGATGTTCTTGATAAGTATGGAGATTAAGTGTCAGCAGCGATAGATTCATAAGATGGGTTTATACTCGGACGTTAAAAAATAGAACACGGATGACACGGATAAGGGAAGATTTTCTTCTAATGAAAATAGTATTTATTAATATAAACAGTTCAGTACGTAGGGCGTGCCATGCGCGCCTTAATTTTCAAGGCGCGCATGGCACGCCCTACAGACTAATATCCTTTGTGTCGTAATCAATAAGCTACACCCATTCCAATCGATACAGGTCTTGACGTCGATTGGCAAGATTACGCGCCGCACCACGCGTGCGAACCTGTTTTAATAAATCCAGATTGACATCGGCAATCAGTGTCATTTCTGTATTGGGTGTGGCTTCTGCCAAGATTGAATCATGGGGAAATGAAAAATCACTGGGACTAAAAATGGCCGCTTGCGCGTATTGAATGTCCATATTTTCAGCGTAGGGTAAATTTCCGACACTGCCGGTAATCGCCACAAAACATTCATTTTCAATGGCTCGCGCTTGCGAACAATAACGTACCCGTTGGTATGCGTTTTTGGTGTCCGTCCAGAAGGGTACAAACAGTATTTGTGCGCCCTCGATGGTTGCCAAACGGGCAAGCTCCGGAAATTCTGAATCATAACAAATTAATACGGCAATTTTGCCACAATCGGTATCGAACACTTTTAACGCATCACCGCCTTGAACGCCCCAACAACTGACTTCGTCAATGGTGACATGGATTTTGTATTGGGCTTCAAACGTGCCGTCACGTCTCAACAGCCACGACACATTATAGAGTTCATGGGAGCTGTATTCAGGCAGGGAACCGGCGATGATATTGATATTGTAAGACATGGCCATTGCTAATAAACCATTCCGGATTTCACTACTAAAACCCGCCAAGGCACGAATGGCATCAGGCGGGTTTTTATCGTTAAACAAGCCCATGAGTGGCGCACTCATGTATTCAGGAAAGAGTATAAAATCAGCCTGATAACCGGATACCGCATCAATAAAAAATTCGGCATGTTTGAGCAGCTCTTCAACACTGGTCAACGTCCGCATCTGCCATTGCACGACGCCTAAACGGATAATATTTTTTAAGCTGCCCAGCGCAGGCGATTTATCGACATAATCAAGATTGACCCATTCAAGTAAGGTAGCAAATCCCATCGAATCGGCATCTACGGGCAGATAACCGGTTATCACCTTGCGCACATGAAAGCCGTTAAGCAGTTGGAAGGAAAGTACCGGGTCAAAAATCTCTCTGTTTTTAACCTCTTCGATATAACGTACAGGGGTAAACGTATCGGCGTATCGGGAATAACCGGGAATCCGCCCGCCTGCAATAAATCGACGTAAATTGAGGTTTCGGCATAATTCTTTACGAGCATCATACAACCGTCGGCCCAAGCGTAACCCCCTATACTGGGGATGAACAAAAATATCAACGCCATATAACGTGTCGCCTTGCGGGTCATGGGTTGTCAGATAACCGTCGCCGGTAATTTGAGCGTAGGTGTGGTTGTCGCCAAAGCTAGAATAGTTAACAATCATACTTAAGGCAGCGGCCACTAATTGACCATTATCTTCAATGCCAATCTGGCCTTCAGGGAAACGCGCAATTTGTGAAGTAAACTGGTCCGGTTTCCAGGCACCGCCTAAATTACCGTAAACATGCTCCATTAAAGTCGCAATATTAGCGTAATCATCCAACGTTAAATGCCGCAGTAGTAGCTTATGTTTCTCAATGTTGACTTTTTTCATGGTTGTGTAGCCTTGTCCAGTCCTGAAAGGAAATTTAAGCGGATTACCAGTGCAAAGCGCGTAGGCGGGAAAACTTTTTTCTTTGATGTTCGTGCATGCGCACCATAACGCTCACCAGCGCTTCTATCGCATCGAGAATATAGGGGCCTTTATTTAACATGACGCATTCGGCTCTAACCGCCATGGCCGCATCGGTAAATTCAGGCCGTGAGCGGGTGCCTTTTTTGGTGATAGATTCCAGTACCTGGGTTGCCCAAATAACGGGAACATGGGCTGCTTCGCATAACCAAAGTAGCTCTTCCTGAATTTCAGCTAGTCTGGCACTGCCTAATTCTACGGCTAAATCCCCTCTGGCAATCATGATGCCCAGGTTATGCCGGCCGATAGTTCCCAATATAATATCCGGAAGATTTTTTACCGCCAGATTGGTTTCAATTTTAGCGATGATAGGCAGTTCTGAGGCATTTCGTTTTGCCAGTTCTGATATCAATTTTTCCATATCTGCCAGCGTTTCTACAAAAGAAAAGCCAACCAAATCGGCATGCGCACAAATAAAATCCAAATCCGTTAAATCTTTCGGAGTAAGTGACGGCAAATTAAATATGGCTTCCGGAAAATTAATGCCTTTGTCACTCTTTATGCGGACGCCACCGGCTTTTGCCACGGTTACCCGTAATAATGCCCCCTGCGTGGTCACTGCTTCTACGATGGCGCCCAGTTTTCCGTCATCAATCCATACCGATTGGCCTATTTTAAGTTTTTCCAGAACGGAAGAAAGCGTACACCCTATTTGAGCCGGATGAATCAAAAGCCCCTTATTTTGCTCAGCCGGTTTACCGTCGATATTACCCGGTGTCAGTAACAGCAATTGATTCTTAAATACCCGAATATCCAGAGGCTCTCCGGTAAATTCTCCTAACGTAAATTGATTAGCCGACAGCGGATCATCTGTTTGTTGGGGGGGCATCAACGTTAAGCTGCAACCTGAAACAAGATAAGCCGTTTTGTCACAACTCACCAGCCAATCCGTATCAGAAAGTGCTTTTTCAACTTTCAGGAAACGCTGCTTGTTTTGGCTGTCAATAAACTCCAGGTACATGCCTACCGCAAGTTTTTGATGCAACGGTATTGGAATGGACACGCTGAATAATGCGCTGTCAGCAACGGCGCCTTTGGGGGGGCTGGTTAAAATCAGATATCCCGGAGTTACAACCGTTCCGGATCGGTCTTTTTGTACACGAATATGATAAATCGAAGGCCCTGGAGTAATGGCACCCGTACGAATTTTATGTCCGGCAAGATCCATTAGAATACGGCAGGAATGCCCTAGTTCGGTTTCTGCGCGGCGAACATTTAATATCATTGCCTGCCAAAAAACCGGATCATCATGTGCACAATTGATACGGGCACAGGTCATGCCTTTTTCAAGTAATGAACTGACCAGCGAATAATCCAGAGCAGCCTCAGTGGGCAAAGTCACCATGACATGCGCTCTACCGTAATCATTGTGCTCATGAAAGGGACCAAATAATTCAATCGTATGTTGTTCGAGCAACTGCTGGCCGCGATTAAATCCGTATTCACAGGGAATATTTTCACACAGTTGATACTGTTTTTCTGTTGCCCGTTTCAATACATCGATTAACGAATCAAACGTCGATAATACTGATGCTTCAGTTCTGCCCAACGAAGATAAACCCGTCTGAGCGAGGCGATCCTGTAAGTGACGCAGATCAAATTGCCGCATGGCAAGATAATGTGCAAGGTTACAGGCACTTTTAGAAAAGTAACCGGAATGAAAGTTGCCACGGTATTTTTGCAAGCGCTTATTGGCATTGAGTTCAATTTTCTGGCGTAAATCGACGACCTCGGCAAGAATTTGTTTCAGAACATCTTCACAGGGGTCGGGAATATTTTTTTTTGTGGCTACCATTTGACCAGCCTGTACTACAAAGTAATTAATAAATAACGATACTCCGCACGGTCACTCTTTGTAAAAAAGAAAACAATGCGTTGAACCTTTACCGCTATATTCCATTATATTTGAGTCTACTAAAAAAATGTGAACGTTTGATGAAAAATAGAGTGTAAGGGAAATGATCATTCTAAATGTGGATAACCACCTGAATACACGAGCGATGATAACTGCTTTTTTACGCGTTATCCCGTTCTATGCATCGGTCAATGGCATGTTTTTTACTAGCTGGGCAGAACCTGCGTTCTTCCCCCTCAAATCCCCGATTACAGTCATCTAATCGAACCCTGTAACACAAAACACAACGATTTAACCGACGTTGATAACGACAATAGGCACATATTATAGCCCGGTCAAGACGCTCAACTCTGGCTTTATTTTTTATGGATTGCACAAGTTGTTCAACTTGCAATACCGCATAAAGATGCCTGGCTTCATTTATCAGTCTATCATTATCCATGGTCAACCAACACTTCATTGTTTATATTTCAGGTGATTTAACAGTGTAAGCCAATTACATTGCACCGACACTAAGTAAATTATTATCCTATTTTTTTGACCCTTATTTTATAACATATTAATATTGCCAAGATATCACTTTTTAGCTGTGCTGTTTGATGCGCTTGATGGTAAAATTTTTCGATGAAAAGAACCTGTTTGGCAAATAAATCGATTCGATTCCTTCTCGGGTATTCTTTTGTGTTGCTTCAGCCTTGTTATTTTATTCACTGATCCCTGTATTTAGGTAACATAGTGGCATTGTATTTTGTCGTGTGTAGCATGCTTCGACTTGCACGGTATAATATTACCGAAGAAGCCATGACTGCCAAAGATATTTTGTTACCATTATTTTCTATTTTTAAAATATCGCATCTATTCAGATCGACTGCAAGATTGTCAGGCTTACCGCTAATAAACCTTATAGCTTAGCTATTTTGCTTCTTATACTTAGTATGTAGTGCTTAAACACTAAAACAAAGGAGATTTCCATGATCACTGCAAACATTTTGCAACAGCTTGCCGAAACCAACGGAACACCATTATTAGTGATAGATCATAACGAATTGCGAAGAAATTATGCGACTTTGAAGAAATATCTCCCGCGTGTTCAAGTCTATTTCGCGATCAAGGCAAACCCTGATCCTGCCATAGTAAAAACCCTGTTCGATGCCGGTGCCAGTTTTGATATATCGTCAATGCCGGAATTTAGAGTGGTCTACGAAAACATAAAGGCAATGCCGGATAAAGAACGCTACGAGTGGATAAGGGAGCATATTATCTATGCGAACCCGATCAAGGCAAACGAGACGCTAATGCAGCTTGACCGTTACCAGCCATTGCTGACCTTCGATAACCTTGATGAGCTTGCCAAACTTAGCCGATACGCACCTAACGCAAGGCCTGTGCTTCGTCTCAGGGTTTCCAACGCAGGTGCCATGGTGGAGCTCTCCTCAAAATTTGGCGCAGAACCTGATGAAGCAGTCGAACTGATTTTAGAGGCGGAAAAGGCAGGACTTATCGTCGAGGGACTGAGTTTTCATGTTGGAAGCCAAACGACCAATTTTGAGAATTACATACAAGCCATTAATATCGCTGCGCTTATCTTTAAACAGGCCAGTGAGCGTGGTTACGACAAGATGAATTTACTGGATATTGGAGGTGGTTTTCCGGCCCCCTACGACATTTCAGTAAAGCCTTTCAGTGAATTAGCGAAAAGGATAAATTCTGAACTGGAAAGACTCTTTCCACCCGACATAAAAATTATTGCCGAGCCGGGACGGTTTATTGTTGCGACAGCTGGAACCTCAGTCTCGACAATCATCGGCAAGGCAATTCGGCACGGTAAACTTTGTTATTACATTAATGACGGCGTCTACAGTACTTTTTCAGGTATAATTTTCGACCATTGCCAATATCACTTTGACTCTTTCAAAACAGGGGCGACCCAGATTTGTACGGTATTTGGCCCTACCTGTGACGGACTGGATGTTATTTCCATGACCGAAGAACTCCCAGCCGACTTGGAACGTGACGATCTTCTTTACAGCAGAAACATCGGTGCCTATAGCGGTGCAACATCCACTAATTTCAACGGCTTTGCACCCGCCAAGGTGGTTCACGTTAACCGCTAACGTCTTTTATTCACCACGAAGACGCGAAAGACACGAAGTTTTATTTTTTTAGATATTTCATGTGTCAAAGTTGCCACAGTGAAGAAGATTCAGCAACCGGAAAGGTAAGTACGCCGAAAACGTCGAACTAATCTGGTTTTGGCAGTCCGACAATTTAACATTGAATTTGGATATATTGGGTCTTAACTTACGTTCCCGTATCACTGGGCTTTAGATCTTTGAATATTTTCGACATAATCTTTAGAGTCTCCCAGAGGCAAATGACAAGCTTAATATTTTTGGCTATATCTAGCGATGCGCTCGAGCAATAGTCCAGCATGAT
>JBAXUR010000064.1:0-18069 GCA_037129595.1 Methylococcaceae bacterium
CCAAGGGTTTTAACTGATCCTTGTTGAGCTTGCGAACATCGGCGGGACTGTTGATATGATTAAGCAGGGGGTAATCAGATAATGTATTCATATTAATAAAGGGGTTCACGATAGAACATCAAGATGATGCCAATCTGAAACAGGGCGGCAACAGAAATAAAACCGGCAAAATCTTTGCCCGGCCTGTCCAGTTTTAATTCCAGCCAACGACCGCATGCCAGTATGAGCGAAAAAATGCCCATTGTGGTGTGCCCGACCTGGATAAGAAATGCACTTTTAGCCTGAAACCCAACATGTGAATGGGTCAGTAACATTAATCCACCGAAAGCTGCGAGCAGAGGAAATACGAAAGGTAGTTTACTGTTTGGATTTTTGGTCATTCTGGCACTCAGTTCAAAAAGGCCCAGAACAAAAACCAGTAAAGTGGCTATCCGGTGTTGTAAAACTTCACCATTATTAAAGGTGCTATCCCAAAAGCTTATCGGGCCTAAGGGCCAGGATTCGGCATCACTACGGAAAAAAAGAAAAATTCCCAGACCCACAAAGCCCAAGGGCCAGTAGCGGGTTAACGGTAAATACTTGTCGAACGCCGAGAAAAAAGACGGCAAATGCTTTATATAAGAAAGCATGGCAAAAAAACTCATCGTGGTAAGAAAAATACCCGCGATATTATGATTATAATTTGACCATTCGGTTGCCGCCATTGAAGGGACTTGATCAATGATGGCAACCCGCCCCGCCTCACCGGCTATCAGCGCGACATGACTGGGTGAGCTGGTTTGAGGAATTTGTGGGTTAAACGTATTTAACACTTCATGCCAGCTTGCAGTCAGTGCGGAAATATCAATCGCCGGCGGTTGCGAAGCCAGACTGGCCGCTGTAAACAATAAAGTGATTAAGACAAACGTTTCCGCTTCAATATAATAAGGGACGCGATTGTTAAGTGCATAAGGGTTACCAGAAATGCCGTATTCCAGCACAGCACTTTTATTTAACCAAGCAAAGCCCAAGGCAATCGCCAACAGGGTTATTTTTACCATTAATAAATTGCCATAGCCGGTGCCAACCAGACCGTTCCAAGTATCAATGTATTGCAAGGCAATAGGCACTCCGGAAATTAAAATCATGGCAACCGATGCGATGCCAAAGCGAGAAAATCGACGTAGCATTAAGGGCCATAAGTCGGCGGCAACCTGATTGTTTTTCCGCAAAAGCCAAAGATTGACCAGTTGAAAAATCCCGCCGATCCAGGCAGCCGCAGCCAACTGGTGAATAACGGTAAGGGACATGAGTACGAACTGATTTTCAAAGCGTCCGGCGGCGTGAACCAGCCATGCACCTGAAACAATCATGGGTAAAGCCACCACGGCAGCCATTGTCCAGTGTGCTTTGGAAGCAGGATTTTTGCTTAAATATTGATAACAATATCCCGCTAAAAAAACCGTCAGCAGCGTGCGTATAATGCCGCCAATAAATTGAGTTGTGCTGGCAAATTCAGGAAATGGCCAGCGCTCAAGAAGGGCTGTCATCAACCATATTTTAAGAATTATTTTAAAAAGTTGCGCGGCAGCCAGTAAAAATCCGCCTTTGTAGATCAGTGCTATCGTTCTTTGTAGCAGTTCAGCGTTGTAGCCGTTCTGATTATTCCACGGACGCAAAACGAAAAGTCCCCAAAACAGGCCTCCAATTGTTAATGAATAACAAATGAGATCAAACCCGCCTATCAGGGAATCGAGAAAATCAGCTATACCGGCCATTACCTGCTCCTGTTAAGAGACTGAAAAATGAATAACGTCTTCAGTTATATGGCCGTCAGCCGCGAAGATTTTAAATCGGATGGCATAATCACCTGCTTCCAGCGGGGGAATGTGGATAACAATCTGCCCTTGCTTAGTGCCCTTTTCTGCTTGCAATAATTCATGTTTATCGCCTTTACGCACTAAAAAAATTTGCGATAGACCTAACTCTATTTTGGAATTAAAAGTAAGTTCCACCTTGTCGCGTTGGTTTGCGTGAATGGGCGAAGCTTTTAATGAATAATCAGTCACAACGGCGTGAGCGGCAACCCACTCCGCCTGACCTAAAGTCAGTAACAACAGAATTAACTGAGCATACTTTTTCATTATGATTATCCTCTCAACTGCTTTTTTTACTTTTTAACGCATGGCCGGCCAAATTTTTGCCTAACTCCCAAATAGAACCCGGTATTTGGTGGGTATCGGCAATGGCTTTATCAAAGGCACTGACAATATGATCACGATCTTTTTGCGTGAGAGTTAAGGGCGGCAACAGTTTGATTACGTTCATACCGTGCCCTGCAACCTGAGTCAGTATGTGGTGCTCTTTAAATAAAGGGATGGTAATCATTTGACAGAACAAACCTTTATTCGCGGCTTCCAGCATGGCCCAAGCCGCCTTTAATCGAAGACTTTTAGGAGACTGAAATTCAATGGCAATCATCATGCCCTTGCCGCGCACTTCTTTCAGAAATTCATATTTTCCGGCTAAGGCTTGCAGGCTGTTAATAATATCTGTGCCTACTTTTAAACTGTTCTCTACCAGCTTTTCCTCTTCCATCACATGCAAAGTGGCGAGACCTGCGGCCATCGCCAAGTTGTTTTTACCAAAAGTTGAGCCATGGACAACCGCTCTATCCATTCGATTAAATACCGTATCCATCACTTTATGGGTCATTGCCACCGCACCAACGGGTACAAAACCGCCGGACAGGGCTTTAGCCATACAAATCATATCCGGCTTAACATTCCAGTGATCGATTGCCCAAAATTTTCCGGTACGTCCCATGCCGGTTTGAACTTCGTCGGCAACAAACAAGGTGCCATATTTTTTGCACAGGCGCTCAACTTCAGGCAAGTAATTATCATCCGGTACATTAACGCCTTTGCCCTGAATGGGTTCGACAATAAAGGCCGCAACGTCATTATTGCTTAACGCTTTTTCCAGAGCCTCAAGATCGTTAAAAGGGATGGCTTTGCAACCCGGCAATAATGGACCGAAGCCTTCACGGAAAATTTCTTCGCCACATAAGGACAGAGCGCCCATTGTCAGACCATGATAGCCATGTTCACAAAAAACGATATTTGCCCGTTTGGTGGTGTAACGGGCAAATTTGATGGCGGCTTCCAAGGCTTCAGTTCCTGAGTTACAGAAAAACATCTTATCAATATTTTCCGGCGTCGTTTTCAAAAGCTCCTTTGCCAGTAAGCCGCTGAGTACAGATACATCCAACTGTACAAGATTCGGCAACTCCAGGGTTAATGTTTCCTTTAAAGCATTAATAACGGTAGGATGATTACGGCCAATGGCAAATACACCAAAACCGCTTAACAAATCCAGATATTCAGTACCTGACTGGTCATAAAGATATTGTCCAACCGCACGCTGATAATTACGGTCGTAGCCGATGGTCTTTAACATTCTGACCATTTGATTATTAAGATGCTGCTCGTGCAGATCAAATTTATCAGAGCTATTTTGAGCGAAAAGTTCGGCAATGCTAAAAGTCATAATCGAGATTCAAGATTAAAGGTTAAAGGTTAACGGCAAAGTGAGACGGTGTTGAACATTGGTTTTTCATCTTTCGTCCTGTGCCTGATCTTCAGTTCGAGTTTTGTAGTGAATAGTTATATTGATTCATCACAGCTAAAATCAGTCACCCTATCAAGCTGTTTGGCGACCGATTTTAGCGTTTTTTTTGCCGCATTAAAATTTAAGCCAAGCTTTATCAAGTCGGGTAACTCTGCGGGGTGTAAAAAAAGAAATGCTAATAATTTCTTTAAGACAATTTCACCCCGGTCATTAAGCGAATAGTTAATCGCTAAAGGCAAGCTCATTTCAACCGGGTCAACAATAACCCGGAAAGCTAAAAAAGGCAGTATATATTGCTTCGCAACCTTGGCAACAGCGATACTTTCCATATCCAGGGCAACCGCTCCGGTTAGGGAATGCAGGTGCTTTTTATCCGTGCTGGTTGAAACAATACTGACACTCTCCGCTAAGCATCCACGCGTAACAACCAAAAACTTTGCCAATAGATGGTTGGCGTAACTGTGCCAATCGGCATTAATGTCCATCTCTTTATTTTCGGCATCAATCAACTTATCCGCCAGGATCAAATCCCCCGGTTTTAATGAGGCACCCAACGCGGCGGCACAACCCCAACTAATCAGCCGGGTTGCGCCTTTGGCAACCAGCAATTCAGCCGCTACCGTAGCATTTGTAGGGCCTGCACCTGAATAAGCAACCAATAACTGCTCCGTAATAAAGAGGCAATCTCCTTTTTCAATTTTTTTTGACGTCAGCGTCGTCAGCTCTTCAGGCAGTGCAACAACAAGTCCAGTTATCACTTAAGATTAAGTTCGTTGCGGTAGCGAGCTAATGCCCAAAGCGGGAAAAACTTGTCATAACCATGATATTTAAGATAAAAAACCTTGGGAAATCCAGGTGCAGTAAAACATTTATCATTCCAAAAGCCATCAGCTTGCTGATTATGCAAGATAAAATCAATCCCGGCTTTTACTTCTGGGCTATGCGCTTCGCCTGCTGCCATGAGGCCTAAAACAGCCCATGCCGTTTGAAAGGCTGTGCTAAAACGATAGCTTCCACTAACACTTTTATCATGGTAGCTTTGGTTATCTTCACCCCAACCGCCATCTTCACGCTGTACACTTTTTAACCAAGTGACGGCTTTGGTATACAACGGATCTGTTTTAGGCAAATTGGTTTGCTCCAGTCCAAGCAGTACAGACCAGGTACCGTAAATATAGTTGGTTCCCCAACGGCCAAACCAAGAACCGTCAGCTTCCTGTTCGTTACGTATATATTCAAGCGTACGCTCCAAAGCCGGCAGATATTCCGCATGATTCTGGGCAACCTTGGCCATAAGCATGGCACAACGCGCACTGACATCGGACGTTGGCGGATCTAATAAAGCGCCATGATCGGCAAAGGGAATTTCATCGAGGTAATAATAGGTATTATCGACATCAAAAGCCCCATAACCCCCGTTCTTGGATTGCATACCCACTACCCAGCGAGTTGCACTATGTATTGATTGTTCCAAGTCAGGCAGGTTGGAATCAGCCATCGCAAAAGCGACTACAGCCGTATCATCGACATCAGGATAATATGGATTTTCAAACTGAAATGCCCAGCCGCCGCCGGCCAAATCAGGCTTGGAAATACGCCAATCACCCGGTTCATCTGATAATTGCTTGGCTTTAAGCCACTCATAGCCTCGCGTCAGCGCCGAGTTGGTCACGTTATTAACGACAGCACTGCCTTTCTCGGCTTCCTGTAAAGCCAACGCGGCCAGTGCCGTATCCCAAACCGGCGATAAGCAAGGTTGGCAGTAAGCATCATGCTCATTGATAACCAATAACTTATCGATTGCCTTGCGTGCAGTCACGATAAGCTCATGATCTTTTGGCATGCCCAGCAGCAGCAACGCTTGATAAGCGCCCATCATGGCCGGACAAATACCACCCAAACCATCTTCACCGTTCAGTCGTTCAATAATCCAGTCTTTGGCTTTTTGGAGCGCCAGCTCGCGTGATTTTTTTGGAATTAACGGACGCGTCGCTCTGCCTAAAAAATCCAGTCCTAAAAAAACTTTATTTAAGACGGTTCTTTCGGGAAAATAATGCTGTTCTTTGTCAGGGTGGGTGACAAAAAGCTCCAGTATACCGACTTTATTGGGATTTTTAGCCGTTGCCTTGAGCGTACAAAGAATAAACAGCGGTACCATAACCGTTCTTGACCAGTAAGAGACTTTATCTAAATGGAACGGAAACCAACTGGGAAACAGCATTATTTCCACAGGGATATACGGAACACCGCGCCAAGGCAACTGCTCAAATGTTGCCAGTGCAATACGCGTAAAAACATTAGCTGTCGCAGCACCGCCCTTGCTCAGGATAAAATCCCTTAATATAATCATGTGCGGGTCATCAATGGAATCTCCCGCCAACTTTAAGGCATAATAAACCTTAACGCTACCACTGATATCACCCAAACCGCCGGTAAAAAGAGGGTAGCTACCATCTTGCGATTGACGGGATCTTAAATAGTTGGCTATTTTGACTTGCAGCGGCTCATCAATCTCACCCAGATAATGCATCATCAAAATGTATTCAGCTGGAATCGTGCAATCTGCCTCCAGTTCGAACACCCAATAACCATCGTTGTGTTGCAGGCTTAATAATTTATCCTGTGCTCTGCTAATCGCTTTATTGAGACTATAAGCCTTGGAATAAATAGTGGTTGCCGAACTGGAAGCATTTCCAGCCGGTCTTTCTGTATTTGAGTCGGTAAACATAATGTCGTCCTTAAAGGTCTGAATTGGCTTTTGAGGAAGGTATTGAATAAGTCCAGTTGGGAGTTTTCAGGTCTCGACTAGTTAAATTAAAAAGTAACGTCAGCATGAAATTGCTTCGTCCCAGTATCTTGGTCGCAAGAATGGTTGCTTTAACACTTTTACGGGTAATTTTGACTTGGTCAGAATGATTAAAATCCAGATTCTGTTTGATTTTTCGTAAGGTCAAAACAGCCATGCCTAACGCCCATAAGCAAAAGTTGCGGATACCGGTTTCATGAACAGGTATCTTAAGCGTGTAGATCAGTGCATTGTGTAAATGATCGTGAGCAATACTGATCAAGTGCTCCAGACCCGCCCTGAAGTTTTCATCATTCGTTTCGGGGCTTAAGTTTTTAAGATTAAATCCGGTTTCGGAAAAAATGTCCTGTGGTAACCAGCAAACGCCGCGTTGCGCGTCATCCCAAATATCTTTCAATATATTGGTCATCTGCAAGCCTTGTCCAAAAGAGACTGATAAGGTTAATAACTCAGCTTTATGCTGTGCAATCTCAGGCGAATAATGGCAAAAAAGTTTGGCCAGCATTTCGCCCACGCAACCGGCAACGTAGTAACAATAGTTATCCAAATCGGCAAGCGTTGCCAGACCGTCATGCAAATCCTGAGCCTGAAATATAGGCATACCGGCGGCCATGGTTTCAACGCAGCAAGCTAGCGCCTCGACTTGATCGTCATCAAAAGAATGAGTAATTTGTATCACCCGGGGTAATACGTGAATTAAAGTGTGTTCAGCAGGAATGGTTTGTTCGGAAAGCAAGGGCGCAAGCTCTACCGCGAAAGGTTCGGCATTGACACCGGTTTTAACAACATCAATAAACTCCGAGCAGAAATATTTTTTTTGCTGAGCAGACAAAGAAACTTCATCCTCAATTGTATCGACGATACGGCATAATAAATAAGCGTTGGCAACTGCGCCGTAAAGCTTTTCGGGTAATTGGGGAATAGTGAGCGCAAAGGTTCTGGACACGCCTTCAAGCAAGACTGTCTGAAACTCATTGTCAGACAATTGACTCAGTGATTTAGGGTCATCCAGAGATATTGTGGTTTCGCTCATAATAATTCAAGTATCGACCCAAACGGGTCTGGTAAATTCGTTGATGGCAATAATAGCCTGTTTGTTGGTATTTTGCAAAGCAATGTTGTTTTATTGACAACATCCCTGTTTAGCTGGGCTGTATAACAGCTTATTGATAATAAAAACAACGATTTAATGCCTCGTGTTGTATTTGTACAAATCACCCAAAAAACAGCCTCCTTACACCGACACTAACGATAATTTTGCGTAAAAACTGGAGTCGTTAGTTAAAAGATAGTATTCTAGTAAACAATACATAAGCGATTGTATTATATAGCAGGCATGTTTTAATACCTGAATTTCAGGACTAAAAAACCCTGAAATACACTCAACATTAAGCAGCGCCTGACTATTGTTGTTTTATTACTACACGCTTATTGTCGCTTATGATATACCTGGTTTTGGAATGGTCAAACTATTTGGCCAAATTATAGTTATAACAATTTTGGAGGTTTGCAGATGGGTGTTCCTTTACGTCAGCAGTTAGCAGTCGGCAGTTATCTAATTAAACAAAAACTAAAAGGGGTTAAAAAGTATCCTTTGGTACTCATGCTGGAGCCATTATTTCGTTGCAACTTGGCATGTGCGGGTTGTGGAAAAATTGATTATCCTGATGATATTCTCGACAAACGCCTATCATTCGAAGAATGTATGCAGGCAGTTGATGAATGTAACGCACCCATGGTTTCAATTCCAGGTGGCGAACCGCTTATTCATAAAGAAATGCCGCAAATTGTTGCAGGTATTATTGCCCGCAAAAAGTTTGTTTATCTATGTACGAATGCCTTGTTATTAAAAAAGCGAATTGATGATTACACGCCCTCCCCTTATTTGACATTCTCAATCCATCTTGATGGTATGCAGGAACGGCATGATGCCTCTGTTTGCCAAGACGGTGTCTTTGACCGAGCCGTTGAAGCCATAAAACTGGCTTTGGCAAAAGGCTTTAGGGTTACCGTAAACTGCACACTTTTTCAGGGTGAAAACTCGCAGGAAGTTGCAGATTTTCTGGATTATGTGACAGAACTGGGTGTAGAAGGTATAACCATAGCGCCTGGCTTTAGTTATGAGCGTGCGCCTCAACAAGATGTATTTATTAAGGGTAAAGACGTTAAAGATTTATTCAGGGGCATCTTTAGAATTGGTAAAAGTCGCAAATGGCAATTAAATCATTCATCCCTTTATCTTGATTTTTTGGCCGGCAATCAAAACTATGAATGCACGCCTTGGGGAAATCCTACCCGCAACGTCTTTGGTTGGCAGAAACCTTGTTATTTACTGGCTGATGAAGGTAATGCAGACAGCTTTCAAGAACTATTGGACACCACGCCTTGGGACAAATACGGTAACGTTAACAATCCTAAATGTGCAAGCTGCATGGCCCATTGTGGTTATGAAGCAACGGCGGTTGAAGATATGCTAAAACATCCATTGAAAGCTTTATTAACGTCTATCAGAGGCCCTAAAACTGAAGGTGATATGTTACCCGAACCTACACCTCTGTATGTTGAAGATAAACCGCTACCTACTCTCGCCGGTATTCCTATTGTTATAGAAATGACTGAATAAATTACCGTAAAACTGTCCCTTCAAAGCAGATTTTAGTCCACCTTGTTATTGACGGAGCAAGCCTGGGCTAAATATGTATCTTCCAATTTGAAGGACTCAGCAGTTCTGACAGCGACGTAATAAATTTTATTAATATGCCACGTTTATGAGGTTTTGTTTATGGCTTTAAAGAATATGAAATTAGCCGTTATTTTTATTTTTTGTTTGTTAATGGCAGCTCTCACGTCCGTTCAAGCAGAAGAAAGTGGTGCAACCGCAAAGCAGGTCGTTGATAAATTTCAGAACGAACTCATCGCAGTCATGAAGAATGGCAAACAACTAGGCTATGCCGGACGGTATGACAAACTGTATGATCCCGTTTCCAATAGCCATGATTTAACAAAAATTGCCCGCATTGTTATCGGTAAAGAGTGGGAAAAACTATCTGAGCCACAGCAGCAAAAATTGGTCGATGTCTTTGTCCGCTTGAGCGTTTCCTCTTATGCGCACAATTTTAAAGATTATTCCGGCGAATCCTTTGTATTTGATTCAGAAGAAGAAACCACAAGAGGTGGCGTTGTTGTGCATAGTCATTTGATTATTCCGGATGATAAACCGGTTAAATTTGATTACATGCTAAAAGAAAAAGGTACAAGCTGGCGCATTATTAACATTATTGCTAATGGCGTGAGTGATTTAGCCTTAAAACGATCAGAATACACCGCCATATTGCAACGCGAAGGCTTTGATGCTTTAATAGCCAAGATAAATGAAAAAATTGATACTTATTCAAAACTATAAGCCCAAAGGTTCTCTATTAAATGATCAAGTTTTACTGCGGCAATCATAACACCAACATTCAGAAAATTGTCTCAGGCATGGTTATCGGGGCTTCCATTTTACTGGGAGGTTGTGCAACAACTGAAGTTGCCAAGCCACAAGAAACTGCAAATAAAGCCGATCCTTATGAGCATTTTAATAGAAGCATGTTCACCTTTAACGATCATCTTGATGATTATGTTGCCAAGCCTATTTCTGACGGTTATAGATGGATAACACCCCAGTTTATGCAAACAGGGGTTTATAATTTCTTTAATAATCTTAAAGATATCAACGTGGTTATTAATGATGTTCTGCAAGCTAAATTTTCACAAAGTGCCCACGATACCGGGCGTTTTGCTGTTAATACGACCATGGGTTTGGCCGGTTTTGTTGATGTAGCATCCAACGTTGGACTGGAAAAAAATGAAGAGGATTTTGAGCAAACCCTTGCAGTATGGGGAGTTCCTCAGGGTTCATATTTGGTGCTCCCGTTGTTGGGACCATCAACTATGCGTGGCATTCCCGGTTCGATATTTGATACGGCGGCAAACCCTTCAAGCTATGTAGGTATGCCGGTACAACTAGTCTCCATGCTAAATACTCGCGCAAGTGCAGAAGGCTCATTGAAATTTATTGATGAAGCCGCACTGGATCCTTATGTATTTACACGGGAGTCTTTTTTGCAGTGGCGCAATAATTTGGCTACGGATGGAAAAGCAGAGACTTCTTTAGACGTTGATAATTTTGAAGACGAGTTACTTGCCGGTGACAAAACTGCGCCTTCAAAAAAGACTTTGCCTGCTAATGCCAATACCGGCACCCCACCAAATTTTACTCTGCGAGTGGACGAAGAGAGCAAAGAAATTAAACCAGACTCCAATTCATTTAGCAATGTTACCCAATCGTTTAATGCCACTTCCAAGTCCTTTCAAGAAGCCACTCATAAACTCGATAAATTGAAAAAATCAAAAAAGTTGAGAAAACACAGAAAAAGCTTTTAACAAAGTAATTCTCAATCATTGAAAATAGAACACTGATGACACAGATTTGACTGGTAAACTCAGATAAAAAATGAAATCATTGTCATCCGTGCTCTATGATTAAAGTCATCATCTAGCGAGCTGAGTAGTGTGCACATCGCGCACCACAACCATGCCAGAGAAAGTAACCCAATAGGCACCCGATAGAAAACAATATTAGATTGTGGTGCAAATAAAACCGTTTAGTGGATGCAATTTTAGGTGCGCGATGCGCACCCTACCGTTTTTTCGACTAAAAATAAAATCTGTTAAAATCCGTATAATCAGTGTCATCCGTCTTCCATGATTAATCATATCATCACAACAAGAAGATGCATCAAGGCATTAACCCATTGAATAATAATAACTAAATTATTTTTAGCCTAAAAAGGGTACGCCTACGGGTACACATTAAAAATAGGCTGTCTGTTTTTACGCTCATTATTGGCTATTTCTTATCGGCAATACCTGCCAATAATTCAGACATAAAAAAGCCCCACCATAGCAGGGCATAATTTTATTTAAGCCGGTTGGCTTTGTTTTTCCTGCTTTGCGTCCTCTTTACTCTTTAACCAAGCGGCATCACTAAAGGCATTGACGATGCTGTTAACGTCCTCAACCTCTCGAATAACAGCCATAATCACGTTATACATAATTCCATCATTAAGGCGACAATCTTCCTCACCTATGAATTCACCTGCCAGCATGTGTAAAACGCCGATGGCTCTATCGGTGGACTGATTAACGGCATTCGTTAAATTGTGCGGACATTGCATATCAAAAAACGGGCTTGGCATCCGGTGACTAAAATCAATATTTAAGCGGGTGGTTTGGTGCTGTTCGGCTTGGGCTGTTTGGGTGGTTCCGTTCATGCTGAGGTTCCTTGTATCAGGTAATCCGCACCAATACCGGAATGGCAGGGTGTCGGGTCAAATCAGGTTGGCGTAACGACATTCAGTCCGTCCACTCTTGCGAGTGCCTAACTTAACCCAACATAAATACGCGCTGGATTTTGCACAATAAAAAACCGCTTGATTGCGGCCTTGTGCCTGAATGTAATTATAGACGCCAATCTATAAACTTCAAATGTGTGAAGTCGGGGGTATTCTGATTCTTTGCTTTCAATATGTCAATAATAGAATATTCTGATTGATCTCGATTCAGAAGAACCCAATGGCCTGTGACTCAGTGGCAGGTGCTGATCTCGATTCAGAAGAACCCAATGGCAACTACAAATTTAACTCCGCCCTTATTTTGTCGCACCATTCAGCCGTTGATACAAAGATTCGTTGCAGCCTATAGTCATATTCAGATTTGATCTTATAAAAGGTTTTCCAATGCATACCCTTCGGCTTTACTCCATCACCGTTAGCAATCCCCGCCGCCCAGCCTAAACGATCTCGAATATTATCAGCTTTTCTATATTGCTGATTTTGCCATGTATCGCGTTCAGATTGATATGCCAGATTAAAACACTTTCGACACGCACATTGTCCACCTGATATGTAAAGAACGCAAACACGCCCACGGCAATACTCACACTGGAACCAATACCGCACGCCGCCATAATTACATGCTGTTTGTGTAATCCGTACATCATGCTTCATCTGCTTGCCCTCAACCATGTAACGAAAGGTAGCAGAACCATAAGCCTTGGTGGTTGCGTCCAGTGTTTTTATATTGATGCTGGTTAGTTGGCTTGTTGTGCGCTTACCCATTTTTTAATTACCCTCTGATTAAATTGCTTAATTATTTTGTATGCTACGCACCCAGTCTCTCAAAGTTAGGCAAAGTGCGCAGATGTCGCGGTTTTCCGCTGGGTCTCAATGGGTCGAAGATGTCGGTGGTTCCAAAAAATTACCGGCCTCCGTCATCATCCAATCAAGCAGTAGCACGAAGTCTTTATCAGATAGGTTTGTCAATATGGCCTTGGCCTCTTTCAGGTTATGGCTTTCGATGTCGTGTTTTTCTGGGGTTTCCATTTATTTTTATCCTGTTTGGGTATCGGGTTTTATTTCAAAAGTGACGATAGTGCTCTTTTATTGCGTTTTCCCTATAAGTTCTTAGATTGTTATTTCCCTGTAGTCATAGACAAAACAGTAAAAAAGAGCACTAACAGCACTGATTGATTAAAAATTCACTGCATAAGCGGTCTGTCCGTTAAAAATTACAGATATTCCAGACCATAATTTTTTCCCGTTTGACTTCCTAACATCAAATCCTCTTTCAGATAACCGTCTAGTTAATGCGTTGCTGCTATTGGGTCGCAGCCCGTTATCAATACAATGAGTTTTATAACTGGCATAAACATCTGTACTGCTTGCTTCATTCAGTGGCGACAATTCACAACATTCATTCAGCCAGCCGCCTATTAAGTCCTGTTCTTCCTGATAACTGCCCGTTGCTTCCAGAATAGTTTTAGGGGTATCGGATAACCCGCGTTTCTGCCAGTCAAGGCAACCATCGACCATCCACGCCAGAATATCAGGCGCTTCGGCTTTCAGCTTATCCGCTAGCCCTGCATCTCTTTCTTCGGGTTTAAAGATGCGCCGGAATGGTATCAACCGGACACGCCTCCAAATCCCGTAATCGTTACCCTTAATAATCGGTTTATGATTACCAAGCACCATCAATTTAAACTGAGGCGTAAACTGGAACGGGTCACATCGAAGTTTTCGAACGGTCATTGTATCGCCAGAAACTAAGCCTTTAACTAATGATTCAGCCAGCGCCGCGCCGTCCTCTGTTTCCCCGCAAATCGCCAGCCTTGCGCCTACCAGTTCAGCTAGGTCGGGTGTTGCGCTTCCTGCATCACGTTTGGAGTCGGTCAAGGTTTCCGAAGCTATCGCCCTCGCATAATCCAGAAGGATATAACGCAAGATGTCACCAAATACGCTTTTACCATTTGCCCCAAGTCCAAAGCAAAATATAAAAATTTGTTCGGTGGTCACCCCTGTGAGCATATAACCGCACCATCTCTTAATCCAGTCGATCAACTCCACGTCATCATCGAATATTTGATTTAAAAATGCTTGCCAGCGTATCGCCTTGGTAGCGTCCCCAAGCACTGAGACATTTAACGACTTGGTAATCAAATCAGATTGCAGTGCCGGCCGTGCCACGCCTGTTTTAAGGTCAATAACTTGTCGCGCTTGGTCAAGGCCCACCTTGAAAGCATCAGCATCGACTAACGCCAATGGAAGGCGTACCGCTTCAAAGTCTGACAACATTGATACACTTGCCAAAACAGTTCTTTCTGTTTGGCTTGTTCTCGACCACTTTGCAAAATATTCTGAATTAGCCAGATGTCCAGCGCCCTCTTGATAAATCTGCTGTGGTAACTTTGCCGCTAAAGTTCTTATAACCGCACCATCAGGCGACCACAACCACGCACCAACACGCCAAAACAGCCACGCCTTACAGTCACTTACATAATGTAAATTTCCTTTGTGCGCGTCGTTCAGGCGCTCAGCATTTCCCAGCTCTGATAATGCGCGGGTGTTATGCGTGCCGTCTCTGGCATTTGAAGTTGGTAGCGTTGGAATGGAAAAAATTTGTTTGGCCAGCTGTAGCGAATTATCCAACTCGCCATAATCAGGCATAGTTTCGTAGTCAATAATATCATCTGGAAGAAAATCCATCATGCAGCCGCCTTCGGGTAATAAGTCCGTGTTGATTCACGCAGCTTTATAAATCGCTGTTCCTGCTTATCCCAACATTCAGCATCTTGGTTCAAGTCAACGAATAACGGGGTCACTGTCACGAATAATGCGCCCGATCTCAATAAGCACTTAACGAGTTGAATAATTAATGAATGACTGGGTGCCGCATCAATCCATTCGATCAAACAGGGTAAGCCGGTCACGTTGCGCCAATCAAGATAATCTGGGAATTGGTTATAACCCAACACAAGCACGGAAAAATCAGGCATCTTCTGCCAATTCTTCGCCCTTTGGTGCCCAGCTTCTCCGACTTCAATAATAATCAATGACGGTGGGTTCTTCCATTTGATGCGATCTTGTAAGGCTTTACCATAGGCAGGTAGTTTTAACGCGCCCATTATCTGACCTCCGCAAGATTGCACCGACCAAGCAGTTCGCCGGCCGTAAGAATATCAACCCTTAGTGTTATCAGTCTGTCATCAATGCTTAAGTTAGCCATGCTTACTGATTCCTTAAGCCGCTGCATTAAACAATCTATTCTTCCATTAATAGTTGCTGGTTGGCTTACGGCTGCAATGATTTCTTTTTTGCGATAGCGCCCAGCGAGAAGAACATAAACCGCGATCCGGTGGCCTTGGGTAACTGTCCAGTGGGTCATAATGTTATGGCCTTTTTCACGCAGTTCTTGAACACGCGCCGCTGGGTGCATTACGTCCAACTCTTGACGGGCTTGCAAGGTGGTCATTGAGCCGTTTATCTTAAGGTGTGCGAGGATTACAAATTGTTGGGTGCTGGTATCGGTGGCTGTTGATCTAGGCATAAGCACCCACCAACGGAACAAGCGCCAGCCATAACAAGGCGTTCATTGAAATGGCTATCAGGTGAATCTTAACGCGGGTTTTGATAGAATAGACGGGCTGGTTATTTTTTGAGTTGCCACGGTTGGCTACCGTGGTGTTCATTATGCTGCTACCCTTGACGCTGCAACTCTGCCAGCTATCCAAGCATCAACTTCAATTTCAAGAAAGCCAATAGCACGGGCAGATAATTTTATTGGTTGTGGGAATTTTGAATCTTCTTTGATTAGACGGTAAATAGTTGATCTACTTAATCCGGATTTTTGAATAAAAGCGGGTAATCTGTTTATTTTTGATTGCATCGTAAAGCCTATAAACTAAGGTTTTACTTTGCCATGCTGGATAACGCTAAAGTACAGGCACGACAAAGCTAAAAAGGGAATAAATTAAATATTCCAGTTTTTTGCTTATGATTTGTCGCTTGCGTACTCGCGTTTGAGGAGTCATAAACCTGATTAGAAAGCATCGTTAGCGCGTGCGCTTTCGATTAGAGCCAATCAGTTATTTATATTCTATATCGTCCCATTTAATGCTGCAATGTTTTTCTATATGTAGATTGAAATAATCCATATCTAGTGCTTTAAACACAAGCCGCCGCTTCACAACTTTCTAAAAAATTCGCCCACTTGTCCAGTGCCGCCCGTCTTTCGGGTAGATAATCGCCAGAATCATAAACGCCTTCCATACCAGCAATTTTGTGATTCAAGCATCTTTCAGCAACAAAGCGGTTTGCACCCAAACTACCTGTTAAATGCGTGCGCATAGTCCGGCGCAAATCATGAACTACGAAAGGGTTACAATCATTCATTAATGGGATGACATAAACTCGAATAGGCTTGTTTAAATAAGCCGCGCCGATACACCCAGACTTGCTGACTCTAGTTCCGTTAGTAGGGAATAGATACAAGCTACCCTCAATTTGATACTTCATTAACTCTCTAATGATCTCTATAGCCTGACTAGACAAGGGAATTGTAATGGCTGACTTGGTTTTATTATCCAAGCTCATAACCCACACAGCATTAATAAAATCAAAGTCGGTGCTCTTAGCTTTGAATAGCTCCCCTTTACGGCATCCAATCAAAAATAATAATTTTGTTGTCAGATAATGGTGGTGTGAGAATTTATCGCTTGCTGACATTGCTTTGAATAACTCGATTATTTCACTCTCACTTAAAAACCGATCACGGGGCGATTCTTTGCCGCCAGCGTCCGAATTATCAAAAGCCGCCGCTGGATTGCTGTCTATGGTGTGTCGTTTGATTGCATGGTTAAAAATGCGCTTGGTAATGCTCAATACTTTATTAGCGGCTGTTGGTGAATGAATACCGTCCAGCATGTTTGATATATGCATTGGTTTGACGGCTTCAATTTTCATTGCGCCTATTACGGGTATGATGTGCTTGTCTACACTCTGTCTAATACCAATGGAAGAACTGCATTTGTCATCAATATTGCGCTTGAAGAAGTCGTCTACCAATTCGCCAACTGTTGACGCTGATTTTTCAGCAAGTGCCTTGGCTACCGTCTCCATTTTTTCTTGACGCTTGATTGCTGCCGGATTTTTACCGTTATCTAAATCGGTGCGGTATGCTCTTGATTGCGTCCTCGCTTTCGATAGACTTAAGGCTGGGTACTTCCCCATGATAATTTTACTTTCAACGCCAGCGAGTTTAAATCTAAAGAAGAACACGGGGCTTTTATCGGTCTCTCTAAAACGGATATACAGGCCGTTCCCATCTGCCCTAGCATCAAACCGGATGTTATTCTTTAACCACTGTTTAATTTCGGTGTCGTCTAATCTACCTACATTTTTGACTGCCATGCTAAACCTCTTTTATTCGTGTACCCAATAAAACGGGGTACGCCTACGGGTACACATTAAAATAAGGCTTTATGGTACAAGGTGAAACACTAAAAGACAAGAAACATAGATAACATGCGGTTTACGCTGTCAAATGAAATATTACGAAACACTATAAAACTATAAATCATCATCACAACAAGGATGTGGCTCTAATAATGCAGTAAAGAATGGACTTCGTAATTACTTAGCTTTTCCCTGCCTTCCAAAAAATCCAGCTCTACCACAAATGCGCACGCCTCAACTGTGGCACCCATTTTTTCAACCAATTCACAACTCGCCTTTGCTGTTCCGCCAGTCGCCAATAAATCATCAATCAGTAACACCCGATCATTCGCGTCAAAAGCATCAATATGCGCTTCCAGTGCCGCTGAACCATACTCAAGATCATAAGCCACGCTTTGTACATCGTAAGGTAGCTTGCCCGGCTTTCTTAAGGGTATAAAAGGAAGCCCCAACTCCCATGCAACCAATGATCCAAAAATAAAACCGCGTGCTTCCATACCCGCTACAGCGGTAATTTCCCTGCCCAAAAAAGGATGCAATAATTGATGCACGGCAAGCCTTAACGCCGCCGGATCTTTTACCAGTGGCGTAATATCCTTAAAAATAATACCTGGTTTGGGGAAGTCAGGAATATCGCGGATTTTGTTTCTTAATCTATCCATGGTGTTATTTTAAAAATCAGAGAGTTAAATAATTGGCGTGTCGTAGCGACACGATTCGCTCCGACACACTGCATGATTAAGCGCAAAACGCCTCAATTTGAGCCGTAATCCCTTGACTATCCAGTCCACAAATCGCCAGCAATTCTTCGCGTGTACCTTG
>JBAXUR010000065.1:0-17546 GCA_037129595.1 Methylococcaceae bacterium
TAGCCGCCACTGGCTTTGATAAATCCTGGAAGCCGAAAGCGGAGCGAGTATCACCCCGCTATACGACCGATTGGCGGGAGTTGGTTGGCGTCAAATAAAAAAGACGGTTCTCCACAAAAAATTGCGGAATCCCAAGCTCCAGCTTCCACTCTCGCGAAGCTGGAGCTTGCGAATCAGCGATAATATTGATGATTATAATATTCACAGCCCTTTTTTAAGCAACTGTCGCCTGATTTAATGGGAGTCACATCGGTGCTTGAAAACGCTAGAGTGGCGGGTTATTTTCTACGGACTTATTAACGTTGCCTTAACTTGCAGCTGACCGCTTGAAAAGCACTTTAGACTCCCTCATATCAACAACAACTTAAACTTTTTTAAAAGGTGAATACGATGCGGATGGATAAATTAACCAGCAAGTTTCAATCAGCACTGGCTGACGCTCAAAGTATGGCTTTGGGAAAAGACCACCAGTTTATTGAACCTGTCCATTTAATGATCGCTTTACTCGATCAGGAAGGTGGCAGTATTAAGTCGTTACTCGCGCAAATCAGTGTTAATACGCAAATGCTGCGCACGGAATTGCTAATGGAGTTGGCACGTATAGCCACGGTTAGCGGCTCGGGGGGTGATATCCAAATCTCCAACGAATTATCTCGCCTGCTCAATTTAACCGATAAGTTGGCGCAAAAGCGCAATGATAAGTTTATCTCCAGTGAGTTGTTTTTACTGGCCGCTTGTGAGGAAAAAGGGGTTTTAAACGATCTGCTAAAAAAAGCAGGTGTCATTAAAAAGAATGTCGAAATTGCGATAGAAAAAATGCGCGGTGGTGAAGTGGTTGATGATCCCAATGCTGAAGATCAACGCCAAGCCCTGAACAAATATACCATCAACCTGACAGAGCGTGCGGCGCAAGGCAAACTTGATCCGGTCATTGGTCGGGATGATGAAATTCGTCGCACGATTCAGGTATTGCAACGCCGCACTAAAAACAATCCGGTACTTATTGGTGAGCCCGGTGTCGGTAAAACAGCGATTGTTGAAGGTCTGGCACAACGTATTGTTAATGGTGAAGTGCCCGAAGGCATTAAAGGCAAACAGGTATTGGCGTTGGATATGGCGGCCTTGATTGCCGGTGCCAAGTTTAGGGGGGAATTTGAAGAACGCCTGAAAGCGGTTTTAAATGATCTTGCCAAACAGGAAGGTCAGGTCATTTTATTTATTGATGAGCTGCATACCATGGTCGGTGCCGGTAAAGCGGAAGGCGCAATGGATGCAGGCAATATGTTGAAACCGGCGTTGGCGCGGGGTGAATTGCATTGTGTAGGCGCAACCACACTGGACGAATATCGTAAATATGTTGAAAAAGATGCCGCCTTGGAACGGCGCTTTCAAAAAGTGTTGGTTGATGAACCGTCCGTTGAAGATACCATTGCCATTCTGCGTGGTCTGAAAGAAAAATACGAAGTCCATCACGGCGTTAGTATTACCGACCCCGCCATTGTTGCTGCGGCTACGTTATCTTACCGCTACATCGCTGACCGGAAGTTGCCGGACAAAGCCATTGATTTAATCGATGAAGCCGGTAGCCGTATCCGTATGGAAATTGATTCCAAGCCGGAAGAAATGGATAAACTTTACCGGCGCTTGATTCAATTAAAAATTGAGCAGGTCGCGCTTAAAAAAGAACAGGATGCCGCGTCCAAAAAACGCCTGGAAATTCTGGAAGAAGAAATTGGCGATCTGGAAAAAGAATATTCAGATCTGGAAGAAATCTGGAAAGCGGAAAAAGCCTCCTTGCAAGGTTCAGCGCTGATTAAAGAAAAATTGGAACATGCCAGAACCGATTTGGAAGTTGCCAGTCGCAGCAATGATTTAGCACGTATGTCAGAGTTACAGTACGGTATTATTCCCGCACTGGAAAAGCAATTGACGATGGCAGCGCCTGCCGAAGCTCAAAAAATGACCTTGTTACGCAACAAAGTCACCGAAGAAGAAATTGCCGAAGTAGTTTCCAAATGGACCGGCATACCGGTCTCAAAAATGATGGAAGGCGAGCGTGATAAATTATTACGTATGGAAGAATACTTAAGTAAACGGGTAGTCGGCCAAGATGAAGCGTTAAAAGCCGTCAGCAATGCCATACGCCGTTCCAGAGCCGGATTATCAGACCCAAACCGCCCAAACGGTTCATTTTTATTCCTGGGTCCTACCGGTGTGGGCAAAACTGAATTGTGCAAGGCGTTGGCAGAGTTTATGTTTGATACCACCGATGCCATGGTGCGTATTGATATGTCCGAGTTTATGGAAAAACATTCAGTCGCCAGACTGATTGGCGCACCTCCAGGTTATGTCGGTTATGAAGAAGGCGGTTATTTAACCGAACTGGTCAGACGCAAACCGTATTCGGTTATTTTGATGGATGAAATCGAAAAAGCCCATACCGATGTCTTTAATGTTCTGTTACAAGTGCTGGATGATGGTCGCTTAACCGATGGTCAAGGCCGGACTGTTGACTTTAGAAATACCGTTATTGTAATGACTTCAAATCTGGGTTCTGACATTATTCAGGAATTGGCCGGTGAAGCCCTTTACCCAGTGATGAAAGCAGCGGTGATGGAAAAAGTCAGTCAACACTTTAGACCCGAGTTTATCAACCGGATTGATGAGGCCGTGGTTTTCCATCCGTTGGGACGTGAACAAATCAGAGCTATTTCAAGTATTCAACTTGAACACCTGCGTCAACGTTTACGGGATAGGGAAATTGGCTTTGAAATGACCGATCAAGCCATCGATTTATTAGGCGAGGCTGGATTTGATCCGGTTTATGGAGCCAGACCGATGAAACGCGCGATACAGCAACAACTGGAAAATCCACTGGCGCAAGAGATCTTGTCAGGACATTTTATGGCGGGCGATATTATAAAAGTGGAGGTAGACGAGGAGGGATTGCGCTTTTTGAAGGCTTAAGGCAACCCGTAAAAACAGCCTCCTGGGCGAACCTTTGTGTTTGCCCAATTCAACCGACATATCCAATTTAGGGCAGACACGTTGATCTGCCCCTACGGTTATACGCTGAACAGTGACAAATCCGCAACGGCAAATACTTCTTAATGCCTTTAGGTGTGCGCTGCACACCCTACCCTAAGTCTTGCCACCCACCATTCTGACTAAATTTTCTTACTGATAAGCTGTCTGCTTGCCCTTAACTTATCTGAATGGGTGATGAATCGATTGTATCAAAAAAAGAAACAATCCATATATCCACAGCATTATTGTCAACAATAATAGTCTTCTGTATAGTTAACCTGTAGTTTAAAAAAACCCTTTAACTTTATAAGAGAGCTTACCCATGAACGACCTTCAAAAAGACATTTTAACAGCTGCCGTATTTATAACCGGTTTGGTTGGTTTTATTTCAGGTGAATTTATTATTTCATCTACCTTGTTCGCCTCAGCAACTATTGTCACCAACCTTAAATTTAACCGTAAACAAATTAAAGCCGGTCAATATTAATGTCATGGCTGTCTTTATCTGAATGGCTACACCCTTCTTCTTAAAGGCTTCCAGGGCTTAATAGCCTTGGAAGTTTTTATGCTTTACTTCCCCACTCGTATAAAATCCTTTAGCACAAAAAAACCATTATCCTTTTTAAAAAAACCACTTCCATACTATCGATCTTAAACGGCACTTCGCCGATGCAGATTTTCCGGCCTGCACGTCACAAAACATACGGTATAATCTCAAAGCCGGTGTTAAATTTCGACATATGCTATTTCTGGCGCTGACGTGTGACTGGGTATCTTTTTACAAGTAGCCTACTGTGCAGAGAACTTATAAATTTTTTACTGATTGAGAATAAGCCATGCAAATATGGGTTGATGCGGATGCCTGTCCGAAAGCGATTAAAGACATTTTGTTTCGAGTGGCAGAGCGTACCCAAATAACGACAACGCTGGTTGCCAATCAATTTCTTCAAACTCCGCCCTCTCGTTATATCAAGCTGTTGCAAGTATCGTACGGCTATGACGTAGCCGATAACGAAATTGTCAAAAGCTTAAGTGCTGGTGACTTGGTCATTACCGGCGATATCCCCCTCGCCTTTGAAGTTATCTGCAAAGGTGGCCATGCGCTTAATCCTCGCGGCGAACGCTATACCCAAGACACCATCAAGGAGCGTTTGAATATGCGTGACTTTATGGATACGTTGCGTGGTAGCGGCATTGATACCGGTGGCCCTGCTGCGTTAAATTCAAAAGATATACAAGCATTTGCCAATCAACTGGACAAGTTTTTGGTGCAACGGAAATAGTGACCCGCTGATTTAATAAAGTTTTCCGACAACATCAAGGTAAGTCAGATAAAGCCGCATATCAAATTCCAGTTGGTGATAGTCGGGTTCCATGTACTCACATAATTTGTAGAACGCTTTGTTATGCTGTTTTTCTCTTAAATGCGCCAGTTCATGCACGACAATCATTTTAAGGCATTCAAGGGGGCCATTTTTAAAAATCGATCCTATCCGGATTTCATTTTTTGATTTCAGGTTATTGCCCTGAACTCTGGATACAAACGAATGCAGTCCCAAGGCCTGATGAATTACGTCAATTTTGTCATCGTAAACCACTTTGCTAAGCGGCCCGGATTGACGAAGAAACTGATTTTTCATATCTACGACGAAGGTATAAAGCGCTTTATCTGTTCTAATGTCATGACTAACCGGGTATTTTTTTAATAGTACCCCCGCCAATTTATCGTTATCGATAAGTTTGTGTACTTGATCTGTTACCGTTGCCGAGTAGCCGTTCAAGTATTTTAATGTGTTCATTTTATGCAACCGGATTTGTTAGCTGTGTTTAATTAAGAAACGTGCATGAAATAACTGGACCCTTTATATCCCCCTTACCCCAGCCCTCTCCCGGCGGGAGAGGGCGCAAGATGCCTAAGTTATTTCATAATCATGCCTAATATATAGAAACAAAGATTATACCCACGGCGGCTGATCGCCGTTATAAGCCATGAAGTTTTTATCTGCGGCTTGAGTAATCACGCCAAGAACCGTATTTTTAACAGAAGCCTTGGCGGTGGCAGATGAAGTACGCGCCTTTGGTTTATCCGTCGTTGTTGTGGGCAAGTCCAAAGCGCCAGTTTGCGGCTGCCATTGTTTAAAAAGAGCCAGGTCTTTATCGGCGGATATAGTCCATTTCTTCTTAGCGGCATCCCATCTTGCTCCCAGCGCTTTTACGGCATCTTTTTGTGCATAGGGTACAGTGAGATAAATTTTTGAATTCGTCATTTTATAACAGCGGCATATCAGCCTTGATTAAATAATTGCTGCATTGTAAATGATTGCTTACCTAACCGGAGTAGAAATTTAAATAATCCGATGTTATAACAACTCGGATGTTAACATATCGAACACTGATGATACGAATAAGGGACGTTTCTTCATCTCACTAAAAATACCGACAAACACTTAATATTCTTTTTCGACTAAAAATTAAATCCGCTGCCCCCCTGTGCCGTTAAGTTAGGCGCAAGTTGTTTAAAAAACTGAAGTGCAATAGCTCAGCTATTGCCTGTAAAAACAGCCAAAGCTGTTTTACTCCAATTGTATGCTTAACTTAACGGAATTACGTTAAGCCCCTTATAATCACTAGGATTCGTGCGCTATGATTAAAGCCAACATCGACTGAGTCGTTATAAAACGGTAAAACTTTTTGAGTCCTAAACTGAACTTATAAACTTTTGTCATAAAATCGTAACAAGCTATTTGTTACAATGGTTCATTTGCATTCCAACTATTAATTATGTCCAGTTTTAATATTCTCGTTGTTGAAGATGAAGATGCTATCAGAGGCATGTTAATCATGATTCTTGAGCAGTCTGGTTTTACGCCCATTGCCGCTGCCGACGCTGAAGATGCGCAAAAAGCCATGGATGACAACCTGCCGGATTTAATACTGCTGGACTGGATGTTACCAGGCATCAGTGGTGCCGAATGGGCCAGACGCTTAAAAAAAGAACCCATTTATCGGGACATCCCCATTATATTGTTGACGGCACGCGGTGAAGAAGAGGATAAAGTGAGAGGCCTTGAAATTGGCGCTGATGACTATATGACCAAACCCTTTTCACCCAAAGAGTTAGTGGCGCGTATTCGCGCCGTTTTACGCAGAAGTGGAAAAATACAGGGTCTTGCGCAAATTACCTTGGGCGATTTAATGCTGGACACTGAGCAGCACCGACTCAGCATTGGCGACAAGCAATTGGAAGTCAGCCCCACAGAGTTTCGGTTAATGCACTTTTTTATGACCCATCCTGATAAGGTTTACACGCGCACCCAATTGCTGGATCAGGTTTGGGGGCGCAGTGTTTATATTGAGGAGCGCACCATTGATGTACATATTCGTCGCCTTAGAAAAATTCTTGAGCAATACGGGCGTGAAGAATTGGTGCAAACGGTGCGTGGTTTTGGTTATCGGTTTTCATTAGTGGATTAAGCGCTATGGGTATCTGGCAAAGAGAAATTATCACCGTATTTTTGCTGTTGTTGGCAATAACAGTTATAGGCGCAATGACTAAACTTTTTCTGCCCTTACTGTTTTTACTGATGCTGGCCATCATTATGCGTCAGGTTGTTCAGATTACCCGATTTGAAAAATGGATCAGTACCGGAGGTCGAGGTAAAGCGCCTAAAATGTCAGGTATTTGGGAAGAAATTTATTTTCACATCTATCGCCTTAAAAAGAATGATAAACGCCGTAAAAAGAAACTGAGCAAAATGATTAACCAGTTTCGTCAATCCACGGAAGCGTTACCGGATGCCGCCGTTGTTCTGGGTATTCATGATGAAATTGACTGGGCGAATAAAGCCGCCAGAGACGTTTTTGGTTTAAAAGCGTCTGATAAAGGTCAGCGCATCCCCAACCTTATCCGCTTTCCCGAGTTTATCCAATACCTAAAAGTCGGGGATTACAAAGAATGCGTCATTTTGCCGTCACCTGTCGATCATCACATTACCTTGCAAGTCCGGATTGTACCTTATGGCGCAGGTCTGCGATTGTTGTTGGCGCAAGATGTCACGCAACTAAAAAAGATGGAACGCATGCGTAAGGATTTTGTGGCGAATGTCTCCCATGAACTCAGAACGCCATTAACGGTATTAAAAGGTTACCTGGAAACCTTGCAGGATCTGGATGACGAACAGTCACCGCTATTAACCACGTCATTCCAGCAAATGCAGGGGCAAACCGAGCGTATGCAGCATCTTGTTGATGATTTGTTGTTATTAACCCGCTTGGAAACGCAACAGAAAAAATCACAGTGTATCGATGTGCCCGCACTATTAAGCCAGATTTGCAAGGAAGGCGATGCCCTTGAAAATGCTGAAAGACGCATCCAGTTAACCCTGGAATCAACTGGCCACATTATGGGTGACGAGCAGGAATTGCGTAGCGCATTTACTAATTTATTAGGTAATGCGCTTAAATACTCACCGGGCGATTCGGTGGTAAAAGTGCGCTGGTATCAAACCAAAACGGCCATCATATTGGCCGTTGATGATCAGGGCGAAGGCATTGAAAAATCCGACATCCCCAAAATTACTGAACGGTTTTACCGGGTTGAAACCAAACGTCTCAAGAAAGTAAACGGAACCGGATTGGGTCTGGCTATTGTTAAACATGTACTCATGCGTCACGATGCCGACTTGATTATCTCCAGCACAATAGGCGAAGGCAGTAGTTTTAGTTGTCGATTTCCTGCGGCACGACTCTGTGATTAGACTATTATCCAACGCTCTATTCAAAATTACGTAGGTAATCTTAAAAATCGCCGCCTGTATTGCGGATTTTCGGAATATTAAGAACCACCATCCCATCTAAGCACTTTTTTCTTCGTCAAAATAGTTTGTGCCTGCTCAACTGCTTCGATACCTTCAGTAAATTTGCCTGCCTTAACCGCAGACTTGGCCGCTCTAAACTTGGCACTAGCCCGTGGCAAAATGATTGAGTTATTCCTGTTCTCGGCCGCAAACTTTAAAGCCATATCAGCCAGCTTCACGAAACCTTCCGAGTCACCCTGCTTGCCTAATTGAATTAAATTATCAGAAAGTGTCTCCAATAATGCTAAATCTTCATGTACAGGCTCACCTCCCGCATAAACAACACTTAGCGAAGATAAAAAAAGCAGCAATACTGCAAAGGTATGATTAAGGCTCATGAGTTTCCTCTTATTATGTGCTTGTTATGATAAAAACATGACAATATGGAATTAGGGTCATTGACATAGTCGTTTATGCAGCTCGGGATGATAATACGTATCCCGGCCTTTATAAACATAATAATTATAGTAAATGCTCACCGCCCCTTTAAAAAAGCGAGGAGCAGTTGGATTTATAGCCCCCCTACTCCCGGGCGCATCCGCTACTTGGGGGAGGGACTAAAAGATTGGGTTGCTCAGTTACTTAAAGCCCTCTCCAGCGGGAGAGGGTTGGGAGAGGGGAAATTAAAATGGAGAAAATCCTTATTTAATCCCCCTCATCCCAACCTTCTCCGGCTGGAGAAGGAGCAAAGTTACTGGTGTCCCCCAAGTAGCGGATGCGCCCCCTACTCCCTTTCCCAAAGAGAGGAAAATACACACTTACGCTTCATATTGATATCAAGCGTTATTTTAAGTCCTCAATGGAGGCTCCAAAGTTAATATGAAAAACCTGACCATTTAAGACTAAAGCCGGCACTGACTTTACCCCGGCTGCTTCAGCTTCTGCTATTCGGCCTCCCTCCTCTCCCAAATGTACCACATCAACCTGATATTTTGAAGGATCAATAGCATCAGCTATCATTTGCTCTGCACCTAAACAGACAGGACAACCGGCATGATAAAAAACTGCAAGACTCATAATAATTACCTCGTAAACTTTAGTAGTGAATCGCTACTATAAGGACTCACAAGAGGCCTGTCAACAAATTTCGATTCGAAACTAATTAAGTCATATCAATCACCCAACAACTACACAATACCTGGCTTGGTTAACTGACAAAAAACACCCGCAGCGCCAGCGCATGCCCCCTTATTTAAAGTACATTTCTAACAGTTATGACAATATTGGCTTTATAGCTTCCAAACGTTACAATCAATACAGCATCTTGCTGCGAATTCTGCGATAATAAAACCCCAACATACCGCATTAGACTTGCGTTTCTTTTACACCAGTCAATATTTTTTACTCGACGAAAAACTCATGAAAGCCAATAAAACATATACCCCCTGTGATTTAGTAATTTATGGTGCACTAGGTGATCTATCGAAACGCAAACTGATCATTTCCTTGTATCGCCTTGAAAATGCAAATTTTATCGAACCTGACACCCGTATTATCGGGGTAGACCTGCATGAAATAACCAGCACTGAATTTGTTGATATCGCCCATAAAAGCTTGCAGGCTTTTTTAAGTGATGAAATTGATATTACGGTGTGGGAGCGATTTTCGGCCCGACTTTCCTATTTAAAAATAGATTTGACTAAGCCGGATCAATACAAGCAATTAAATGCCGTAATTGATCAGCAAGCCAGAATCATGGTCAATTACTTTGCTGTAGCGCCCTTTTTGTTTAAAAATATTTGCCAGGGACTCGCTCAATCAGGCGTTTTAACTGAAAGCTCGCGCATGGTGATGGAAAAACCCATCGGTCATGACCTTAATTCATCAAAAGAAATCAATGATGAAGTCGCCAGCGTGTTCAACGAAAAACAGGTTTATCGTATAGATCATTACCTGGGCAAGGAAACCGTGTTAAATTTATTGGCATTGCGTTTTGCCAATTCAATTTTCACCACTAACTGGAATCACAATACCATTGATCATATTCAGATTACCGTCGCTGAAGAAGTAGGTATTGAAGGGCGCTGGGATTATTTTGATAAAACCGGACAGTTGCGTGACATGTTGCAAAATCACCTGTTACAGATTCTGACCTTTATTGCCATGGAACCGCCGGTCAATCTGGAAGCTGAAAGCATCCACAATGAAAAAATAAAAGTCCTTAAAGCGCTGCGTCCCATTACCAGCAACAACGTTGAAGAAAAAACGGTTCGTGGCCAATACAGCGCAGGTTACATCAAAGGCAATGCCGTACCCGGCTACCTTGAAGAAGACGGCGCGAATACAGAAAGCACGACGGAAAGTTTTGTCGCCTTGCGTGTTGACATTGATAACTGGCGTTGGGCAGGTGTACCATTCTATTTACGCACAGGGAAACGCTTAACAGGCAAACGCACTGAAATTGTGGTTTACTTTAAACAGTTGCCGCACAACATCTTTAAAGACAGCTTTCGTGAACTGCCACCCAATAAATTAATTATTCATTTACAGCCGAATGAAGGTGTGGAAATTGAAATGCTTAATAAAATACCCGGCATTGATGAGCACATTAAGCTGCAAAAAACCAAATTGGATTTAAGCTTTTCTGATACCTTTAAAGAAAGCCGTATTTTTGGTGGTTATGAAAAATTGATACTGGAAGCCATGCGTGGAAATACGACGCTGTTTCTTAGCCGCGAAGAAATTGAACAAGCCTGGACCTGGGTTGATTCTATACAAAACGCTTGGCATGATTATAAAGACACCCCCAAACGCTACCCGGCCGGCACTTGGGGCCCCGTTGCCTCCGTTGCTTTACTTGCCAGGGATGGTCGGGCTTGGGAAGAATAAAGATACGAGCGGCCTTTAAAAAAAGCACGCCGATAACACGGATTTAACAGATAACAGCATCATCCGTGTTATATAAACAAAACTGATCTGATGTAAGTATTCACCGCCCTCTTTGAAAAAGGGGGAGCGAGGGGGACTGAATCGTTACAAACTGACAGCTACTGAGTAGTCACCAAAAATTTATCATTCGCGGAACCTAGAGGAATAATCATGCATCCCGTAATAGAACAAGTAACACAAGACATTATTGAGCGCAGCCATAAAACCCGCTCAGCCTACCTGAATTATATTGATGCTATCACTAAAAACGGCCCTATCCGTTCAGGCATGGGTTGTGGTAATTTGGCGCACGGCTTTGCTGCGTGTAGCGCCACCGAAAAAGCCGATTTAACCGGCAACCAAAAAGCCAATATCGCCATCATCACGTCTTACAATGATATGTTGTCGGCTCATCAACCTTACAAAGATGCCCCTGATTTAATCAAAGCGGCCATTAAAGAGGCGGGCGGTGTCGCCCAGGTTGCTGGCGGCGTACCGGCTATGTGTGACGGCATTACCCAAGGCCAACCGGGCATGGAACTGTCCTTATTCAGTCGTGACTTGATTGCCATGGCCACCGCTATCGGCATGAGCCATAACATGTTTGACGGTGCCTTGTACTTGGGCGTTTGTGACAAGATTGTGCCCGGACTACTGATTGGAGCGCTCAGTTTTGGTCACTTACCGGCACTCTTTATCCCCGCAGGCCCCATGCCCAGCGGTTTGACCAACAAAGAAAAAGCCCGCGCACGCCAAGACTACGCGACCGGTAAAATTGGCCGTAAAGAGTTGCTTGAGGCAGAATCCGCGTCTTACCACAGTCCGGGCACTTGTACCTTTTACGGTACTGCAAACAGTAACCAGATGATGATGGAAATTATGGGCTTGCATCTACCCGGCAGTTCATTCATCAACCCTTATACACCGTTACGTGAAGAACTAACTATCGCGGCGGCCAAACAGGTTTTAAAATTTACGGCACTGGGTGACGATTATCGCCCGATTGCCCATGTCGTTTCCGAAAAAGCCATCGTCAATGCGGTTATTGGTTTGTTGGCAACGGGCGGTTCAACCAATCACACCATGCACTTAATCGCGATTGCCCGTGCCTCCGGTATCGTTCTTAACTGGGATGACTTTGACAGGCTCTCCAAAGTCATTCCGTTAATCGCAAAAATCTATCCCAACGGCCCGGCTGATGTTAACCATTTTCAAGCCGCTGGCGGCATGGGTGTGTTAATTGCTGAATTGTTAAGAAACGGTCTTTTGCATGAAGATGTTATTACCGTTGCTGATCAACGCGGCCTGAGTAACTACTGCCAAGAACCCAAACTAATTGACGATAAATTAACCTGGGAACCTGTCCCCGATACCTCTTTGGATACCAACGTTCTTGGCACTATCGAAAAACCCTTTGCCACCGGCGGCGGTTTACATGTGATGCACGGTAATTTAGGACGTGGCATTGCCAAACTATCGGCCGTATCACCAGAACATCAAATAGTTGAAGCGCCTGCCATTGTTTTTGATGACCAGGAAGATATGCTGGCTGCTTTTAAACGCGGTGAACTGGAAAAAGATTTTGTCGCGGTTATTCGCTTTCAGGGCCCCCGTTCCAATGGGATGCCGGAACTGCATAAACTGACACCACCCCTGGGTGTTCTGCAAGACAAAGGCTTTAAGGTTGCCTTGGTGACTGACGGTCGCATGTCAGGCGCTTCGGGTAAAGTGCCTTCAGTGATCCACTTATGTCCGGAATGTGAAGTCGGCGGCCCGTTAGCCAAAGTCCACGATGGCGATATTATTTCCCTGAACCTGCAAACAGGTCATATTGATGTCTTGGTTGGCGAGGATGAATTTAATGCCCGAATTCCCTCGCCCAATTCCGCTAAAAATCACCACTATGGCATGGGACGCGAGATGTTTGGCGGCTTCCGTTTAGGGGCATCTTCTGCCGAAACAGGCGCGTCTAATCTATTTTTGGTGGATTAGCGCGTAGGATGGGTAGAAGCGATAGCCGAAACCCATCCTAATCAATCATCTATACGATGGGTTTCGCTATCGCTCTACCCATCCTACCTAAAAAACTTAACTTAAAATAAACCTATGAACACAAACAACTGGAAAATCCAACCTACCGACGTTTTAAATGCGGGCCCTGTTATGCCTGTGATGGTCATTCAAAATCTGGATGACGCGGTGCCTTTGGCAAAAGCATTGGTTGCCGGTGGCATTAAAGTATTGGAAATTACGCTACGCACACCGATTGCACTGGAAGCGATCCGCCTTATCAGCCAAGAAGTTAAAGAGGCGATTGTCGGTGCCGGCACGATTACTTCACCCGAACAATTAAAAGCGGCTGAAGAGGCGGGTGCGGTATTTGCCATTAGTCCCGGTTTAACCCCCACGTTACTGGCGGCTGCCAAAGCGGGTAATATTGCTTTGATTCCAGGCATATCAAGCCTGTCAGAACTTATGTTGGGTATGGAATACGGCCTGGATCATTTTAAATTTTTCCCTGCTGAAGCAGCAGGAGGCATACCAATGCTAAAATCGATCTCCGGCCCTATTCCATCCGCTACTTTTTGCCCGACCGGTGGCATTTCACCCGAAAATTACAGCGCCTATTTAAGCTTAAGTAATGTCGCTTGTGTGGGTGGTTCCTGGCTAGTCCCGGCGGATGCGGTAAAATCAAAAGACTGGGCTAAAGTAACTGAATTGGCAAAGCAAGCCATCGCTAATGTAACTCAGGCATAAACCGTCTTGGGTTGTACCGTACCATTTTTAATCCAGAGAGAAAAGCCATGACCAATCTACGTAGCCTTACCTTAAATGAGAACGCTCAGCTTATATGCGAGTTACCTATTTTATCTGGTTCTACCGGCCCCGATGTCATTGATGTCGAGACGCTGTATAAACAGACCGGCATGTTTACTTATGACCCCGGCTTTACATCTACTGCCAGTTGCAGCTCTACCATCACTTACATAGATGGCGAGGCCGGTATCTTACTTTATCGTGGTTACCCTATTGAACAACTGGCAGAAAAATGCACTTTTCTGGAAGTTTGCTATTTATTGCTGAATGGTGAGTTACCCAGCAACGCTGAAATGCAGGAGTTTGAAGGCACTATCACTATGCACACCATGGTGCATGACCAACTCACCAATTTCTTCAAAGGCTTTCGTCGCGATGCCCACCCGATGGCCATTATGGTTGCTGTAGTGGGTGCATTGTCAGCGTTTTATCATGATGCGCTGGATATAAAATCCAAAAAAGATCGCGACATTAGTGCCATTCGCCTGATTGCCAAAGTACCGACTATCGTAGCCATGTGTCACAAATACAGCACAGGCTTGCCATTTATGTATCCACAAAACAAATTAAGTTATGTGGAAAATTTTATGCGTATGATGCTGGCGACACCGTGCGATGATTTTGTTCCCAATCCGGTATTGGTTCGCGCCTTGGACAGAATTTTAATTCTTCATGCCGATCATGAACAAAACGCTTCAACATCGACCGTTCGCCTGGCTGGTTCCAGTGGCGCCAATCCTTATGCGTGCATTACCTCAGGGATTGCCTGTCTTTGGGGGGCAGCTCACGGCGGCGCAAATGAAGCCGTGCTTAACATGCTGGTCGAAATTGGTGATGTTTCGCGTATCCCTGCTTACATAGCCAAAGCCAAAGATAAAAACGACCCGTTCCGATTAATGGGTTTTGGTCACCGTGTTTATAAAAACCATGATCCACGCGCCAAATTAATGCGGGCAACCTGTCATGAAGTGCTCACCGAACTGGGTTTACATGATGATGAGTTGTTTAAATTAGCGCTTGAACTTGAGCGTATTGCTCTTGAAGATGATTTCTTTATACAGAAAAAACTTTACCCCAATGTCGATTTTTATTCAGGCATTGTATTTCACGCTTTAGGGATACCCACCAATATGTTTACCGCCATGTTTGCGATGGGAAGAACCGTCGGCTGGATTGCGCATTGGGATGAAATGATCGCTGATCCCGATCAAAAAATCGGCCGACCCAGGCAACTTTATACCGGCCAAACAAAACGTGATGTGCCTGCACAGCACGGCAAATCAGTTTAAGAATCAAACTGTGAAAACCTGTTCCGGCTTATTGACTGAAAACAGGTTTTTATGGCTTATACAACCCAATCTCCAAGACTCGTCGTCGGCCAAGTCTGACTGTTATTTAACAACTTAACCCTTCATGCGCCTCATTATTTAATTTCCCTACCCCTTGGTTTCAGCCATCGTAAAATCTCTTTATTAACCAAAAGCTGAAATCAAACTTGAGCTTTTTAGCCAGACAAGATAATATTGATTCAATACTACTTGGGGTCTATAAGAATGAAAACAACAAAAAAACTTCTGTCCACATCAGTCATCACCAGTTTAACCGCGCTTCTATTACCGTTAAGCACACCGGCAATGGCCGATGATGCCCAAAAAATGCATAAACTGTACGAAGAAAATTGCGCCAGTTGTCACGGTTCAGACCATGGCGGGTTTATTGCTCCCGGATTAAATTCAGAAAGCCTAAAGGGTCGCAGTCCTACGGCGTTACGCAGCATTATCATGACCGGCAGTTTTGACACCTTAATGCCTCCGTTTTACGGGCGTTTATCGGATGATGAAATTCGCGGCTTGGTTAAACATTTACAAACCACTCCCAAACTGGCCAACCCGGCCTGGACAATTGATGATATTAAAGCATCAATCAAAGTGTACGTTAAAGACGAAAGTACCCTGCCCGCCAAACCGACCTATCAAATCGACGACATCAATAATATTATCGGCGTCGCGGCACGTGGCAAATACGGACGGGGTTCCGGTTCAAAAGCGGTATTCATCAACAGTGTTACGCATAAACCCATAGGTGAAGTTGCTACAGGCACCGCCGCGCATATTATTGATTATGACCCAGCCAATCCGCGCTGGGCTTATGTAAAAAATGATACCGCTGAAATATTTAAAGTCGATCTGTACTCCATGCAAATCGTGCGTAGCGTTAAAACCGGCTTCAATGGCCCGGGATTGGGCGTTTCCCGCGACGGTAAATACATCATGGCTGGCTCTTATGTGCCACACAATGCCGTCATTCTTGATGCCAAAACACTGGAACCTCTAAAAACCTTCGAACTGGAAGGCATCGATCCCGATGGCAAAATGGTCTCCTCGGATTCCGGCATGATCATCGGCACACCCTTTGCCGATATTTTTGCCATTGCCCTGGAAAATGCCGGCCAAGTCTGGGTGGTTGATTTAAAAGAAGGCTTTCCGGTTACCAAAATTGAAAATGTAGGTCGCCATCTGCATGATGCCTTTTTATCGCATGGCGGCAGTAAGTTAATGGTGGCTTCTTATGTTGACAGCATTGTCACTGCGATAGATTTAAAAGAACGCAAAATCATCAAAAAACTGGAAGCCGGTTGCGTACCTCATGTTGGTGGTGGCTCAGTCGTTGAAGTGGATGGCCGCACCTTGGGGTTTGGTACCAACTTTGGCGATTGCGATAAAATGGTCGTCAGCGTCTGGGATTTGGATAAAATGGAAGTGGTTAAACAAGTGCCCGTATCCGGCGGGACTGAATCGCCTGCTGCCCATGCCAATGCGCCTTATGTCGCCGTGGACATTATCTCTAAAGACAGACGCGCTCGCACCGTTCAGTTGATCGACAAGAAATCCCTCGAAGTAGTTAAAACTTTGGATGTAGGCGGTCATGCGTATTTTCCTGAATACAGCACCGATGGTAAATTCTTGTATATCAGCGCGGGCTACAGCGGTGATGAAGTCGTTGTTTATGACTCAAACTCTTTAGAAAAAATAGCCTCCATTGCCATGGAAAGCCCGGCAGGTATCTTCTCTCATGGTCGGGTTAAATACATGACACGCGGTCTTTCACCTGATGAAATGAAAGGGGCCAAATAATGAAACTGAGGATACTTTCAGGTGCGTTAATACTGGGACTGTTATCGACCCAAGCTGTTAATGCCGCGAGTATTTATGCGGGTCAAGCAAGAGCAGCGGCCGTGTGTTCGCAATGTCACGGCATTAAGACGCCATCAGCCGATGCGCCGTTTCCGCCGTTGGCAGGACGTGATTTTGCTTACCTGAAATCAGCGCTGGAACAATACCGCGATAAAACCCGTAAATCTGACCTTATGAATGCGATTGCCGGTTCATTAAGTGATGATGACATTGCCAATGTAGCCGCTTATTACGCCGGTTTAAAACCGTAGGATGTGCCGACGTAAGGAGGCGCATCAACCACAAATGATGCGCTTCGTACCTCAGCGCATCCTACGGTGCTATTTCGCGTTAAGTTGAAAGCCGAAAAAACGTTTAACTATTTTTATGCACCTAATCCAACTATGAAAAAGTGCCTGCTATTACTCTGCATCACCACCAGCTGTTTGGCAGCCGAGCCTTCGCCAGAGCGGCAAACCCTACTCCGCAATCTGCTTAAAAATGATTGCGGTGCCTGTCATGGCTTAACCTTGCAAGGTGGCATGGGGCCTGCGTTATTGCCCGACAACTTAACCGGAAAACCGAATGAATTTTTGGTTACGACCATTCTTAACGGACGCAAAGGCACGGCAATGCCGCCGTGGCAACCGTTCATGAATCAAGATGAAGCGTTGTGGTTGGTTGGGGTTTTACGTAAAGGTAAGCATTAAAATTAATTTTATGCCATCGACGAAATGAAGTTAAATAGACAAACACAATCATCAGCCAGTTAGGAAATCTTTATGCAAAGCATTTTTTTTAAAGA
>JBAXUR010000066.1:0-17455 GCA_037129595.1 Methylococcaceae bacterium
GGGTTGCCAGCGAGTCAAGATAGCAGGCGGCAAGTCGCCCAAGACCCCCATTACCTAAGCCAGGTTCCTCCTCAATGGCAATCAGGTCATCAAGGTTTTTGCCAAGCTCCGCTATAGCGATACGAATTTCCTGTTCGATACCCAGATTAACCAGACTACTGCCGAGTTGAGGCCCCATAAGAAATTCGGCAGATAAATAACAGGCTATCTTTTCAGAACCAATACCGGCTATATAGGTTTGTAGCGAGTGACTCCATAAATGCTGTAGCCGGTCCCGCACGGTCAGTGCCAAGGCTTTGTAATAGGCTTGCTCAGTGGCTACTTCCGGCAACCGGCCCAGACTATAGATTAAATGATCAAGAACCGCTTGTTTGAGGGCAGGGGTACTTAAACTGGTACGGGTGTCATCCCGGACAGACCCGGCCTCATCTTTTAACGTGCTGCCCACAATCTTGTTGCTGGTTGCCATGATCGTATCCTCAGTAAGGCCATTGCCACTGGTCGTCTTCCGGTCTGTCTATGCCATGTTCATAAGCGTAATTACGGCATTCGATTTGTTGATCACGCAGCTTTTCTTTAACATGAGCGCCCGATATCCGTAGGGCAGGAAGACGATCAATCGCATCGATGGCCAGACTGAAACGGTCGGTTTCGTTTTGAATCGCCAATTCCAACGGCGTGTTGATGCTACCCTTTTCCTTGTAACCGCGCACATGCATGTTATTGTGGTTGTTACGGCGATAAGCGAGTCGATGAATTAACCAGGGATAGCCATGAAAATTAAAAATAACCGGTTTATCCACGGTAAACAAGCTGTCAAAATCACGATCAGAAAGACCATGCGGATGTTCGCTGCTGGGCACCAATTTGTAGAGATCGACTACATTGATAAAGCGAATTTTAAGGTTCGGAAAGTTTTCACGTAGCAATACGGTTGCAGCCAGTGCTTCTTTGGTAGGAATGTCACCCGCGCTGGCCATAACCAGATCCGGTTCAAAGCCGTCATCGTTGCTGGCCCACTCCCAGATGCTAATGCCCTTGGTGCAATGTTTAATGGCGGCATCCATATCCAGGTATTGCAGATGCTTCTGCTTGTCGCAAACTATTACGTTGATATAATCGGTGCTTTTAAGGCAGTGGTCGGCTACGGATAGCAGACAGTTTACATCTGGCGGGAGGTAGATACGCGTCACCGACGGACTTTTGTTAACGACCAGATCAAGAAAGCCGGGATCTTGATGAGTAAAACCATTGTGATCCTGCCGCCAGACAGTTGAGGTAATCAGCAGGTTGAGCGATGATACCGGAGCACGCCAGGGCACGTCCTTGGACATCGCCAACCATTTGGCGTGCTGGTTAAACATAGAGTCAATGACATGCACAAACGCCTCATAGGTAGAAAAGAAACCGTGGCGGCCGGTTAATAAATAACCTTCCAGCCAGCCTTCCAGTGTGTGTTCGGATAGTATTTCCATCACTCGACCGAACGGTGACAGTTCGCCGCCGTCGGCATCTTCCGGCAGCGTGTCTGCCATCCAAGTTTTTTTACTGACTTCATAAACGGCATCCAGCTTGTTGGAGCTGTTTTCATCGGGGCCAAAGACGCGGAAATTGTGCATGTTGGCGCTCATAATATCGCGCAGGAATTTGCCCAGCGGCGGTGTGTTTTCCGCAGTGGTTTCACCCGGGCCTTCCAGTGCCAGTGCGTAGTCCCGAAAATCCGGCATTCGCAAGGCTTTGCGTAACAAACCTCCGTTAGCGTGTGGATTGGCACTCATGCGGCGCGTGCCTTTGGGAGCCAGTGTTTTAAGCTCGGGGATTAATTTGCCGGTCGCATCAAATAACTCTTCCGGTTTATAACTGCGCAGCCAGTCTTCCAGCTGTTTCAGGTGAGCCGGATTTTCTTTCATGCCGGCGAGAGGCACTTGATGTGAACGCCAGAAACCTTCTACTTTGTGTCCATCGACTTCTTTAGGCCCGGTCCAGCCTTTTGGGCTGCGTAATATAATCATTGGCCAGCGGGGGCGCGTTGGAATACCGGTGCGGCGAGCTTCTTCCTGAATGCGTTTAATTTCCAGGATACAGTCTTCGAGAACGCCCGCCATCAGTTGGTGCATGGTTTCGGGGTCACTGCCTTCGACAAAGTAAGGTTTGTAACCATAGCCCTGAAACAGGTGCTCCAGTTCCTCGTGTGAAATGCGTGACAACAGCGTCGGATTGTTTATTTTGTAACCGTTAAGATGCAAGATCGGCAATACCGCACCATCGCACACGGGGTTAAGAAATTTATTGGAATGCCAGGAAGTCGCCAACGGTCCGGTTTCAGACTCACCATCACCGACCACCACCGCTACCAACAAATCGGGATTATCATAAGCCGCACCGTAAGCATGAGAAACACTGTAGCCCAGTTCGCCGCCTTCATGGATGGAGCCGGGCGTTTCGGGTGTGCAGTGACTACCGATACCGCCGGGAAAAGAAAACTCCTTGAAGAATTGCAACAAACCCTCTTCATCTTCACCTTTGTTGGGGTAAATTTCTGCGTAAGTGCCTTCGAGATAAACCGGAGCCAACACACCCGGCGCACCGTGGCCGGGCCCTGCCAGAAATATGGCATCAAGACTGTACTTGTTAATGAGCCGGTTTAAATGAATATAGGTAAAGCTAAGGCCGGGACTTGAGCCCCAATGCCCCAACAGCCGATTCTTGATATGCTCGGGCTTTAGAGGCTCTTTTAATAAGGGGTTATCCCGCAGATAAATCATGCCGGCAGCCAGGTAAGTACAGGCACGCCAATAGGCATTAATCTGGTACAGCTCATCAGGATTGAGGGGTGCGGAAACTATCGATGGTTCAGATGTTGTCATGGGGTCATCCTCTTGAGTGTAGTAGATTCAAAGCGAAACTTAATGGTTAAGAATAGTCGGTCAGTGGTGCAGGGTTACATGATTGTCCATACCGGTTGTGACAACAGCATTAATTTTTAAAATTACATTAATTTTAAAGAGTATTTACAGGTTAATAGGGACGATAAATTCCCAAGCGTCTATATAAACACTTAAAGTCTTTTTGTTGAAATCCGTATAATCAGTGTCATCCGTATTCTATGATCGAAGTCAACGGTGACTGGGTAGTTACGAAATAACTCGATATCATTCGGCCTCCAGAGTTTTGCGTGCTTCAGCCAACACCTTGAGTTGGGCTTCGGTTAGTTCGGGAAATTTTAGATCGAGATTCTTTAGCGTCGAGGTGATAATGTCGGCAACCAAGGCACGCGTCGCCCATTTGTTGTCGGCGGGAATAATATACCAAGGCGCCCAGTCAGTGCTGGTGGCGTTAATGGCGTCTTCATAAACGTCCATGCAGTCATTCCAATGTCCGCGTTCCGCAAGATCGGCAGTCGAAAATTTCCAGTTTTTCTCAGGTCGTTCCAGGCGCTCCATGAAGCGTTCTTTTTGCTCTTTTTTGGAAACGTTCAGGAAGAATTTTAGAGTCACTGTGCCGTTGCGGTGCAGATGATGTTCAAAGGCGTTGATGTCTTCGTAGCGATTCTCCCAGAATGACTTGCCTTTTTTTCCATCGGGCAGATTTTTAAGTAACTCGGGATGCACCTTAACCACCAGCACGTCCTCGTAATAAGAACGGTTGAAGATGCCGATTCGACCTCTTTCCGGCAGACTTTTCATGTAGCGCCAGAGAAAGTTGTGATCCAAATCCTCGTCTGAGGGTTTTTTAAAGCTAAAAACCTGACAACCTTGTGGATTGACGCCCGACATGACGTGTTTGATCGTGCCGTCTTTGCCTGCTGCATCCATCGCTTGAAAAACGATTAACAAAGAATAGCGGTCATCTGCGTAAAGCAGTTGCTGTACCTCAGTTAGATCGGTCTGGTTCTGTTGCAGAACTTCATTGGCGCGTTCTTTTACTTTGTCCTTGCCAATTTCCTTAAAATCATCGGTCTGAGCCCAGCCGGTATCATAGTCCTTAAGATGAATCTTTTTACCGGTTTTGACGCGTAACAGGTCAATGTATTTTTGCTTGATCATAAGTGTCTCCATTCAATGATAACGGGGGGGCGGGTTAATGCCTTAAGTTAAGAATACAACGGGAGTAAAACAGCTTTTGCTGTTTTTATAGGCAATAGCTGAAGCGATTGCACTCCAGTTTTTTAAACACTTAGCGGCATTGGTGTGCGTGTTATCATCTGCTTTTTGCTATTGATTTCAATAATCTTAAGGGACCGATGCCGTGCTGTAGCCATGGCGGGTTGCCAGATCCACAATTTCCTTGCGGTATCGATTAAATTCAGCCGAATCGGGAGGGCTATAGTTCCAGTTTTTATAGTGGCTGGTCAGTTCCGTAAAGAAGCTTCGGATTTCATCTTTGTCCTTAAAGTTATAATTGGTATTAATAAGTCCTTTTAGTAAATGAAAGCTCTCAAGTTGTCGCTCCCTGGACATACAGGCATCAATCGCATCGAAAGCATCTTGCTGGAGATAAACCATGTCCAGCAACAAGGATTTCTGCCAAGTGACAAAGTCTTCCTCGGTGATGCCTTCTTCGCCGGTAACTTGCATCATCTGATAAATAACATCGCCTTGCACCAGCAAATCCTGCATGGTCTTGACGTCACGCACCCAATTTACGTCGATATTTCCAGTGAACCAAGCGGCCAGTTGATCAAGATAGCGCGACCAGGAAATAAGTGGATCGATGGCGGGGTAAAAGCGCCGGTAAGCGCGGTCAGATGAAAGTCCAAGAAAAGTTTTCACCGTGCCCAAGGTGGCTTGGGTGACCGGCTCCTCAAAGTTACCACCGGCAGGCGAGACGGTACCGATCATGGTTAAACTACCCGTTGACCCATCAGGGCATTTGAGAACGCCGGCACGTTCGTAGACATTTTTAACCGAAGAATCAAGATAAGCCGGAAAGGCTTCTTCACCGGGAATTTCTTCCATGCGTCCCGAGGTTTCGCGCATGGCTTGTGCCCAGCGAGAGGTGGAATCGGCAATAAGCAGAACGTGATAACCCATTTGTCGAAAATATTCGCCCAGCGTGATACCGGTATAAATGGAGGCTTCGCGTGCCGCAACCGGCATCGATGAGGTGTTACAAATAATAATGGTTCTATCCATCAAGGTGCCGCCGGTACGAGGGTCTGTCGTTTCCGGATATTCGGTCAGGGTTTCGACCACTTCGCCGGCCCGTTCGCCACAGGCAACGATAACTACGATGTCAACCGTCGAATAACGAGCGATACAGCTTTGCAAAACGGTTTTTCCAGCCCCAAAAGGGCCGGGGATACAGCCCGTGCCGCCTTGGGCAATAGGAAAAAAAGTATCAATAACGCGGGTCGCCGTGGTAATGGGTTCAGAGGGATAAAGGCGTTCTGCATAGCGGCGACGAATCAGGGCTTCAGGCATGGGTTTACGCACCGGCCAGCGCTGAGAAAGCGTCATTTCCAGCTCAGATCCTTTATTGGTCTTATAACGGGCGACGACTTCTTCAATTCCCAGATTACCGCCTCTAATCCAGGTAATCTCGACGGGTTCCGGTTCATTAAAAGGCACCATGATTTTGTGCTTGAATTGACCTTCGGGAACGGTTCCGATGACGCCACCGGGAGACACCCTGGCACCCATGGCAACGCCAGGCTCAAAAAGCCATTTCTTGTTCAGGTCAAGGGGCGGTATGGTAACGCCTCGGGGTAGAAAAAAACCGTATTTGTCCGCCAGTGCATGCAGCGGATTAAGTAAGCCATCGAAAACCTGCCCCAGCAACCCAGGGCCCAAATCAGCCGACAGCATTTCTCCCGTTAATTCTACGGTATCGCCAACACGCACGCCGCGCGTGTCCTCGAAAACCTGCATGTCGGCAGTTCGCCTGCGTACGCGAAGAACCTCTGCTTTAAGGCGTTCATCACCGACGCAAATATAGCCCAGTTCATTTTTCATGAGTGACGTATTATCGTCGACCTCGATCAATACCAGACTTTCTTTGACCCCAATTATCCTGGCGGTTCTTGATAACGGTTGTTCAGCGGTCATTTTTTACCTCGTTAATCAATTCTTGAAATCGGCTCTTTGCTTGTGCGGCATCGCGTGCCAGCCAGGCTTGAAGAATGTCCCATTTAAAAACAAAAGCAAACACCGCCTCGAATCCGAACCGGTTGCTTTCGGCAATCCGGCTGAGTCGTTGCCAGATTATGTTCATCATTAGCCTATCCAGGCCGCAGGCATCGTTGTTTTCAAGATAGTTTCGGGCTTCCGGAATCCAGGGATACACGGCGGCCAGCTTAAAATCCGGAATATCCCAGTGAGACGCGATAAACCCCGCCCAGCGACTTGCACCGGAAACCTGCTCTAAAAATGCCGACTCAAATACGCTTTTGCTTTGTCGTAAACCCGCCAGTATGGTCTGTTGATCGATTCTGAATTCGATAAATTCGCGTAAAGCGGGCTGACTGATTTCTTGTTGGGCGGCGCGGTAGCGTATCACCATGTCTTTGTCTGTTTTTGGTTTGGCCAAGGACATTCGCCAGCTGACCAGTGCCTCAGCGAGGGCCAGTTGCTTGGCATCGCCGGGTTCCAGATTATGCAGGCGCTGCTCCAGTCGCAGCCGAGTGATAGGCGACCGCTCTGCCCGTTCGAACGGCGGCAGATAGGGAAGACTGGAGACCAAAGTGATGTAGGGTTCGGCCATAATGCTTATTCGTACCCTTCAAGTATTGCCTGAAAACGTGGCATTATGCGTTGGTAGAGCAGACTGGCTATGGCTTTGTCGGACAGATCAATTTCCAGCTTATCCTTAACCAGGCGCACGTTCGCACCGCCTTGGATATCGCTGGACGGAATCAGCTCAACCCCCTCGCGCAGCATTTCGCTGGATAACGAAAGAATGGTCTGCTTGCCACGTTCGCCCAGTTTCTCATTGGGCTTGCCGGTGAGTATCAACTCGGAGATGAGAATTTGAATTTCCTTGTCGCCAATCAACTCTTCCTTAACATGACCTGCCAATACCAACACAATGGTTTTAATAAATTCCTCGTCGCGGGTGGCTGATGTTACCAGTCGCTGTACAAAGACTTCAAACTCTGAGGAGACCTTGGCTTTAAGCTGAAGCATCGCATCGCGTGCCGAAAGCTTGAGCGCTTCCAAAGCCGCGGCATGATCAGCCTCAATCTCAAGTCGGGCAGTTTCTCGTAGTTTTTCGACTTCCAGCTTGGCATCTGCCAGCATTTTTGCCGACTTTGCTTCTGCATCGCGTAAAATTTTGTTCGCTTTTTCGTTGGCGGCTAATATGCCTTGGTCGCGAATACGGTCAACCAGGTTCTGAACGCCGGAATCAGTTTTATTGAGTGCTTGTTCTGTCATGTGAGTAGTCTCGTCCGGATTATTTTGGAATTGCCGCAGCCAACACGAGTGCAAAGACGAAAGCAAATACCGAGAAACCTTCAACCAGCGCCGCCGGTGCCAGAGATATGCCGAAAACTTCCAGCTTGCTTTTGGATACGTTGATTGATGATGCGCAGGCATCACCCAGAGCGATTGCGCCATACAACATGGCCACTCCGACCAGGATACCCAAACCAAAAATTCCGGGGGAATTTTCAAGGGTCAATTCACGGCGCAAGGCCATGGTAACAACGATACCGTAAATGGTCTGCGAGGACGGCATCGCGGCCACGCCAATATAACGCCCATAGCCGCCTTCGACTTCCAATAAAGCGCCACAAGCCGCACTTCCGGCACGGGCACAGCCAATCATACTGCCTACCGCACCGAGTGCCAACGGCGCGTAAAGCCCCAGCCAGCCCAGTGCCAAAATTAACGGTTCCATGAATTATCCTCCGATTGTTTAAAAGGTTGGTACAGGGTTCCTTCTTCTTTGAGACCCCAGTTAAAAAATTCGATTACGTTTAGACGCAGTCCGTGAATGACACCGCTGGCAATGCCCAGAATTAAATTAACGCCATGCCCCAGCACCAGTATTAACAAAGCAAAAACTACACCGATGCCAGGATAACCTTCATAAACACCGGTTGCCATGCTGTTAAATTCAATAGCCAGCGAAGCCGATCCCAGACCCAGTGCGAACAAACGCAGATAACTCAAGATATCGCCCAAGGCACCGGACAGCTTGGTTAGTCCCTCCAGTCCGCCAAGAAAACGGGCGAGGGGCTTGGCTTCGGGTGCGGTAAACCCTACAATCAACAAAGCGCCGATAACCATTAAAGCGCTGCCCGGTGCTTGCAAAGTAGCTATGTCTAATGAATTGCCAAGCGCCAGTGAAAACCCGCCGCCAACAACGCCAATCCATCCGATTGAAGATAACCGATCCTGCCAATGTTCATAACGGCAGGCATTCATGATATTGGCAAGCACGACATGGAAAACACCGATGACCACGGAAATCATCATCATTCGGTCGGTGTCGTCCATGTTAAGTAGTTGGAATTTTCCAAGCCAAGACTCAGGAGCGGGAGTTACCCCAAAATAACTGCCGACCAGTGCTCCAAAAATGAGGGACGCGCCTACCACCGACAAAAGCAAGGGACGAAAACGGCGACCGGAGGACGAATGCCCCATCTTTTTCCATCGGAACAGTAAAGCCAGTCCCATGAGTACGGCATAGCCGGCATCGGCCAGAATCATGGCAAAAAAGATCACAAAAGAAACAAAAACGATTGCTGAAGGATCCCAGGTTCGATAGCCCGGTGTCATATAAAAGGTAACCAAATCCTCACCGGCGCTGAACCAGGAAAGATTGCGCATGAACGTAGGCGGGTTATCTTCAGGTTTGGAGGTTTCCGAGGCAAAGTAAAATGCCTGTTGCTTTGAATAATCGTCAAGAACCGGTAGGCTCTCGGCAGGCGCCCAACCCTGCAAGGCAAAAGCGGAATCGTTATTATAAATTTGCGCCGCCGCACTCTGACAAACGGCGAGATCTTCAAGCTGATTAAGGTTTTGGCTGAACAAATCATGCCAGCGGGTTAAATAGGCGCGTTCTGCCTGTGTGTCTTCAATGGCCAACTCAACTTCATCAAGTCGCGCTTCCAGTTCATGGCGTGATTTGTAACCCAGATGAACGCGAGGAACCGGTATTTCCGAAGGCTCGTCTTTACTGACCACGACTACATAACAAAACCGGTTATCGTGCTTGATGATTTCCCAAACGGGAGCCAATGCCTGAATTTTTGGCAACATTTTATGGGGAACCACATAAAACCAAACCCGAAAGTTGCCCATCTCCGCCAATGACGGCAAAACAAAATCACCCCAAGGACGCATATCCTGAATGCGCTTGATTAAAAAGTCACGCTCGTCCTTTAGATTATGTAAGTTGTTTCTTGTTTCCAAAGTCCGCTGCTGAACCTCAACGGCATCAAAGTGCTCAGGATCTAAAACCTGCCGTCTTCGCCACGGATAATTGTGCAAAAACTTTAACGCTTCGTGTGCTCCGGCGGTGGGCGCAATTTTCGCAGGTGTCGCGCTTCCTGAGGCGAGTGGAATAATCTGTACACAACCCATTTTCTGAAGGTCGGTTAATAAAATATCCCGGTCGGCAGTCATACCAATAAAAGTCACCTTGTGCATTGTAACAATACTCATAATGCCCCCTCTGATTCCGCCTCTGCTGCACGTTGTTGTTGCTGTTTTTTCTTGGCAAGTTTGGACGTAATCACGCTGGCGCGTTCGGCATCTCCCAAAAAAATGCGTATTTTTTGAATATTCTGTTTGGCGGTAGGGATCAGTATTTTGTCAAACAGGTTGACCCGTTGCGTGATACGCCGCACTGCACCTGTTAAAATACGCAACCGTTCCCCGGAGATTTCCGCTCGCGTTCGCTGCTCTGCCGCATCTTTCAAGCGTTGTACCAAGGTATCAACCCAAGGCGGCGTAGACAGTCGCGAATAGTCGGCAACTACACAGTCAATGCTGTCCAAAAAAGGAAGTTTTACACCCACTACATTTTGTTCGCTGACTTTATAACTTTTAAAGTGTACCAGGCCGCCAAGACGAAATTCTTCATCGGCCAGCATCGGCAGTTCTTCGCCAATTTGGGTTTCCAAAGCATCAACGGCGGCTTGGGCGGTTGCATAGTCTTCTTTCGCTTTTTGTACTTCCAAGGTCAATTGCCTGCGCTTTAGATCAAGCGAGGGCAACAGCCGTTGATACAGTTTTAGCTGTTCTTGCTGTTCGTGTAATGCATGTTTGCTAAGTTTAAGCTTGGCCATGACGGTTTACGCAACTTTATCCACGACTTCCTGTGCTTCGGCAACATCCGGAGCTGGTTTAGGGTAATATTTATCAATCAGGTTTTGCTTCATCAGCAGTTCTTTGGGATCGAAACATTCGGACAGTGTTAACCAGCAAAGATCCAGCGCCTCAATAACCGGCAGTGAAGCGCGGATATCCATAAAGCGCTCACGGAACAAACGACCAAATTTAAGCAATTTTTCATCAAACGCTGAAAGATCAAAAGCCATTGCCTGTTTTTTTTGCGCTTCTACCGCACCCGAATAAAAACGGATCATGGTGTTCATAATCTGACTGTGATCTTCGCGAGTCGCTACGCCCACAACATGTTGTTTTAGTCTTGAGAGCGAGCCAAACGGATCGATGAAACCATCATGCAGATAAAATTGACCCTCAGTAATATAGCCCGTGTTATCCGGTACCGGATGCGTGACATCATTACCGGGCATGGTCGTTACACTGAGAATGGTCACTGAACCTGTGCCTTTAAAATCACAGGCTTTTTCATAGCGCGTGGCGAGTTGCGTGTAAAGGTCACCCATATAACCCCGTACGGCGGGAATGAGTTCTTGCGCGACACCCAGTTCTTTCATGGCATCGGCGTAGGCGGTCATATCGGTTAGCAATACCAGCACCCGCTTTTTACCTTCAACCGCCATTTTTTCGGCGACGGCCAAAGCCATATCAGCAACCAGCAAGCGTTCAACCAAGGGATCAGAGGCTTGATTGACAAACATCACGGTACGATGAAAAACACCATGATCTTCAAAGGCGGTGCGAAAGAAATGGTAGTCATCAAAAATCAAACCCATACCGCCAAACACCAGTATATCCGCATTGGCCTGAAAACCGATACGCGCCAACAGTTCGTTAAAGGGTTCGCCTGCAACGGAAAAGATGGGGATTTTTTGGCTTTCCACCAGACAATTGAACAGATCAATCATGGGGACTTTGGTTTCAATCATCCGCGATGGCATCACCCGCATAACGGGATTAACGGTAGGGCCATTCACTGGAATACGTGGGTCTGTCGGTAACTCGGGGCCGCCATCAATAGGGTCGCCAGAGCCACGGAAGATTCTGCCGAGAATATTATCAGAGTAGACAACGTCAAGAGAATGTCCCAGAAAGTTTACCTTGGCATCGGTGGATAAGCCTTTACCGCCCGCGAACACTTGCAGGCTGACGATGTCCCGATCAATATCCACAACCTTGGCCAGAGACTTTTCGCCATCAATGTTTTCAACCATGGCGAGATCGCCAAGAGCCACCCCTTGTGCACTAACGCGTATCAAATCACCAACAATTTCCAGCAGGCGTGTATGACGTATCAAATTTTGAAGAATGGTCATTGTTTAACTCACTTTTTTCATAGCGGGAACAAAGATTCTAGTTAAAACATCAGTGGATTTTGTTATATTAATAGCACCATTTAACGATGACTTACAAACACTATATTTAAAATTTTTCAGTTTCGGTAGTGAGCTGAATTATAGGTGTAAGGCACGGCAAAATTTGTGTTGATGATAGAAATTAAATGAAGTATTTTGCCTGACTATTTGACAGATAGTGCTTTATAGACTTATCCCCAAATCCTGTGGATAAGTTTGTGTATTACTCGGTGGATAAGTTCTTAACTTTATAATTTTAATTGAGATTTGTTAGATTGACTAAAAACTATACATTGCTTATTACTTTATTAATAATCAATGGGTTATAATTCAAATCCCATTTTTATGCCACTAAGAATAGACGTTTTTACTTCATTACATTAGCAGATAATAATATGTGGATAAGTGATAAACGCTTAAAAGCAATATTGCTATTTTTAACCCTACAGTAGTGCTTTTAAAGTTTTTTGATCGTGACTGTTTATTTAGTGTTGCTCATCAAGCATAATCAACCATCGAACAACAGCACAATCGTGCAACCCGGAGAGAAAATGAATAATATAAATTATGATAGCAATTCAGAGAGCGATAGACTGATGATCGTCCTGACTCATATTGGTGGCATTTTTTTCGGATTTGCACCGTCTTTGTTGGTTTATCTGGTCAAGAATGAGGGCTGGGTAAAAGAAAATGCCAGAAATGCCCTGAACTGGCAGTTAACATCGCTGATTTATTACGGGATTAGCTGGGTCTTGGTGCTGGTAATCATTGGGCTGTTTCTGCCTTGGCTCATTGTCGTTCTAAATGTGGTTTTTTGTCTGGTTGCGGCAATTAGATCAAGTAAAGGCGAAGGCTATAAATATCCACTGACCATTGAATTTATTAAATCTTAAAAGGGTAAGAATTCAAGCAGTTATGAAAGTGTGTTGATTTATTATTGGGGATACATGGAGCGATGTGTTGTGAAGGGCATAATAATTAAAGACCTGCCCTATTTTCGACCCCTATTTTTTCTATTTTCAGCTCAAACAGCGGCAGGCACTCTATCACTAAAAAATCAAAATAAGGGCTTCAATGCGGGTAAGGACATCCACCCTCACTCCACCACGGACTTTCGCCCCTGCCACTCGTAGAATTAGAGAGGGTTTCACACATTGAAGCTGTAATTATAGACTTTCAGAAATTAAATTTCCAATACACGTCGCGGTAAGCTCATACAGATAACATCCCTTCAAGGGATGGTATCTGTCGACATGGAAATTATTTATCTGAAAATCTATAGCGCGGATGGGTAGAGCAACGCGAAACCCATCGCATCAATGATTGGTTAAGATGGGTTTCGGCTATTGCCTCTACCCATCCTACTGCTGTGTCATCCGTGTTTTATGGTCTAATTCAATTCAGAGAGTAACCTTTTATCAGTGTCAGATAATAATCGGCTTCCTCTGTTTTTCCGCGTTTGGTGAGGCCATTAAGGTATATTTCGGCTTTTTTTAATAACATGCTGACGGCCGCTTGTTGATTGTCGTTAGATAATTGGCCGGTATCAACGATTTTTTGCAGGGCATTGATTCTAAATCGATCCATGCCCCAGAACTGCTGTGATAACTGATCTTCATGTCCGCCGTACTTTTTTATTTGCGGTTCTTCAATCAACAAAACCGGGTAGTTTGCGGTGATTCTAAGCCATAAGTCATAGTCTTCACAGGCTGGCAGGTTGGTATCAAACAGTCCGATATCTGTAAAAACAGAGCGATGTATCATGACGGTAGACGGTGACATGGCGCATAAAGGCAGACAGTGTGTAAATATCCAGCCACCCTTTTTGGCATAGTGTTTGGCGGGATTAACACGGACGCCATTGCGTATCCATAGTTCTTCTGTATGACAAACTTTACTCTCGGGATTAGCGGCCAAAGCGACGGTTTGCCGACTTAGTTTTTCAGGTAGCCATTCATCATCAGAGTCCAAAAAGGCCAGCCAATCGCCTGTGGCGTGGTGTATGCCCAGATTTCGTGCGCTGCTAACACCGCAGTTTTCCTGGCGGTAATAATTGACCGCTGGAAATTCATTGTTAACCATGGCCTGGGTATCATCGGTAGAGCCGTCATCAATCACGGTTACTTCGGTTGGAAGCAAGGTTTGAGAAAATACGGAGAGTAATGCACGCCTTAATAATTCACAGCGATTAAAGGTAGGAATAACAACTGAAATTTTTATAAAAGTACCTTGTTTTTTTAATTCTAAAAGTAGTGACTGAGTCATAAAAGATAAAGGGTAGGGCGTGTATGGCACGCCCTACCAATCGGTATTATCTTGCCAATCAGGTTAATTTATCAGGGTTTCAGAATTGCTTTGGGCGTTTCTGTTCCGTCACTGTCGGTGGCATTTTTGATAAAAATTTGTTTCAAACGGTTAAAGGCCGACCATAAGGTGGTGTCCATAATCGTCTCGTTACCGATAGAAACAATGACTCGGGTTAACTCCGGCATTTTATTTTTAGTTGAAGCGATATAGATAGGTTGTACATAAAGAACGGTATTGCCCATTGGCATAATAACCATACGCCCCATTTCAACAGCGGAACCATACTGCCCCCATAGGGTAAATTGTGCAGAGATTTCAGGGTTCTGTTGAGTTAACGCTTCTATTTGAGCCGGGCCGTTAACTTGAACCTCTTTGCCAAATTTGTAAATAGTGATGCCTGGCTTGTAATCCTCGCTGCAATTGGTTTTATCCAGTGTTCCTGCCATACCGATCATACTAAGATTGGTTCTGTTGACCGGCGTCATCGGTTCAATTAAAACAAATTCTTCGGTATCATTACAGTTGCCAAAGTCCATGGTCTGATAATACGGCATTACCGGTTCGTTGCGGACATTGGCGAACTGCCAGGTTTCAGCCTGTTCATAGAATAATGACGGGTTGTTTTGATGATATTTGGCATACACCTTCATCTGCAAATAATAAAGATCACGCGGATAGCGCAAGTGTTTCTTTAAGTCGGCCGGCATTTCGTCCAGATGCTTGAATAAGCCGGGATAAGCGTTGGAGTATGCCTGAATAATAGCATCTGACGGGTCAGAAATATAAAAATCAAGATCGCCATCGTAGGCATCAACGACAATTTTAACCGAGTTGCGGATGTAGTTGAAATTCTGTTTACCATCCAGAAAATCATCGGCAGCGGGCTTTGAAACCGGATATTTGTTGGATAACGTGTAGGCATCCTGTATCCAGTACAACCGATCTTTGTTGATAACCAGATAAGGGTCTTTATCCAGATGCAGGAAGGGGGTTAGTGTGCTAATGCGCTCAGTAATATTCCTGCGTATGTGGAGTTTGCTCTGATCTGATATATTGGTTGAAAAGAACACTTTTTCATCTTTTAAATAAATTGAAAATAAGGCTTTTCTGAACAGCGAAGAAACGGGGATGCCACCTTCTCCGTGGTAAGTTGTTGCCGTGCCGGGATCTGTGCCGGCAATATCCACTACACTGAGCTTATTGGGGACTATGGCATAGTCGAACGTTCCTTCACCGTAGTAAATGTCAGGGTGCTCAACGGTAAAGCCGACATCGGAGTTCATTTTTAAGTCACGTAAATACCAGACCAGGGGTTTATTGGCATCCTGAGCAGCAGGCGTAACGACAGCACCGTAACCATGAGTATAACGCAAATGGGTATTTTCCCAGTTTTGCGCTTCTGGCGGCAACTTTGAGATATTTATTTCTCTGGCGGCCAAGTCAACCTGTCGGGTGTGGTCAAGAATGAAATAGCGGTCTTCATCAACAGTCGGAATTTTGTAATAAGGTCTTATCTCCTGTAGCTGCTTATAGCTGTCAATGATAAATTCTCTATCCCATACCGGAATATTCTCAAAATGTTTTTGCGTACTCCAGGTATCAATGTCTTTGGCTGCATTTAGATTGATAGTCATATCAACCGTTTTGATATTCTTCAAATCGTAAGCATCCAGCGTCGCGTCAATATTGTATTGCATAAACGATTTATTGCTTTTGACGGGATTTGGATTGACTATAAATTTTTGGATTAAATCGGGAATAAATTGAATCTTCGGCAAGCCTGTGACACAAAGAAAAATAGTCAAGGTTATTAAAAAGGGCGCTTTAATACGGTGTTTTTCTGAAAATATAAACAGGCCGGCCGTTATTGCTGTCGCTATGAAGGTAATAATTTGGAGCCAGATGAGCGGTAATTGATAACGAATTTCTACAAAACCGGGACCATAAAATATAGGTTCATGGCTATCGGTATAAAGCAGGGTAAAGCGATCCAACATAAATCCCCAAACCACAAAAGCAACGACAAAGCCGATTAAGAGGGTTAGATGAACCTTGGAACCTAAGGGGTATTCCTTGTTTTGATTCGGTATAAAAATATGTTCCAGCCAATACAGGATTCCAACCATTGAGGCTATTAAAATAGCCGTTGCCAACAACTCTTTCTGAATCAGCATGTAAATGGGATAAGACAGCATATAAAAGCTGACATCATTCCCGTAAACGGTTTCTTTTACCCCGGAATCATTGCCAAAAAAGAACAATAACGAGGTTTCCCACTGGTGATAAAAAGGGAGAGCGACCATTATCGCCAGCGCCAATGATATCGGCGTATAGATTTTTACGGAGCCACTCATGAATACGTCGGCAAAGCGTTGAAACCGGCGGCGTTTATCTAGGTTATCAAGGACTTCATCGGGCGGATTTAAGCCAAGATAACGGGACGCAATCCAGAAATGAGAAAAGAAAATGGCAAAGAATACCAAGGTGACGCCACCGGAAAGAAAAAACTTATAAAGCAATCTTAACCAAAAATAGGCTTCAAGTTTTAATGACTGATACCACCACAGATCAACAAACAGATCAAGAAATATGAAATGGAAGGCGACATATAAAATGATAGCGATGACAATTGTCGCTCCAATTATCGCGGGTAAAAACTTCAGGTTCCGCATAGTGTCCTCAAATAGATAGTATTGTTAACGGTGCCGGGATTATCTTTATTTTAACGTGTTCCTAAACTGGATCTAAAGCCATTAGATCTATTGCTGTCAGTATTCTAACACCCAATAACCGGTTAGTAATGATTTAGAAGCCGACGATTAGATTTGTTCAAGCAAACGAACACAAGCACAGCAATATTTAATTTAGATCCTTAACCGGCTTTTTGAATAGTTTCGTAGGCTTTGCTGATTTTCTGGGTTTTTTCTTTGGCCAGTCGCATCATTTCTTCTGGTAAGCCTTTGGCGACCAGTTTATCGGGGTGATTTTGGTTCATTAAACGTCGATAGGCTTTTTTGACTTCAGCCATAGTGGCGGAAGAGGTTAAGCCTAAAATACCATAAGCATCTTGCAAGCTGGTTTTGTGTGACATTTTTTGCGTATACGAATTGCGTCCCTGAAAACGTTGTTGAGCTTGCAACTGTATTTTTAAGCGTTCATAGTCAAAGCGGGAAATCCTGAGTTGACCGCAAATATGTTGCAGTAATCTCTCTTCGCTAGCTGCCAAGGTGCCATCAGCAAAAGCTGCCTGTAGCTGGATATCTAGAAACATGCGTAGTAAATCGGTACGTCGATGACATTCTCTGTAGAATTGACTCAAGACTTCATCGAGTGGAAAATCGGCTTGCTTACCCTGTTGAAAAAGATTGATCGCAGTTGCTCTCATGTCACTGGTCAGTGCCATTTCTTTCATGACACGGTTAGCCAGTGAAATTTCTTCAGGGGAAACATGGCCGTCAGCCTTGGCAATATGACCCATGACGGAAAAGGTGGCAGAAA
>JBAXUR010000067.1:0-17452 GCA_037129595.1 Methylococcaceae bacterium
ATCCCACCTTGGCCGAAACCTTTGGCTTTGCCGCTGAAATGATCACCGGCACCATTACCGATCTTTATATCAAAAAATAGCGATTGCTGGGGGTTGTTAAAGCTTTTACCACGAAGACACGAAGAGCTCGAAGTTTTTGATTGGGAATTAATAAGGTTGTAGGTTGGGCAACAGTTTTATCGTTGCCCAACACATCAAACCGGTAAATTATTGGCATACAGATTAGAGGAAGCGCTATGACCACAATTACATTTGATACTTTGAATTTTGTACAGCGTCTGGAATCGGCTGGAATTCCGCGCGAACAAGCAGAAGTTATTGTGCGCGTTATTACTGATACCCAAAAAACACTGGTAACCAACCAATTGCTAGCTCATCGTCTATCTCAAACAGAATTACGCCTGGATGCAAGCTTTGCACAAGTTGACTCTCATCTTAATCAGGTTGAGCAACGCTTAATCATTAAGCTGGGCGGTCTTATAGCGGTATCAGTTGGCATAGTGGCTGCACTGGTGAAGCTGTTATAAAGGATTGTTGGTGATTTTATTAAAGCGTTTCACCACGAAGACACGAAGAGCTCGAAGTTTTTTGATTAGCACAATAACAGGGACTGGTCTTCCAAAATCACATTATCTGCACGACTCTGTCACCACCCAGCTACCACCAAAAAAATAAAGCACAAAGCCTTATCAAGACTTGCGCCTTATCCACCAGAACGCTTGGCAGCCCCTTATTAACTACTCCCTATTAAATCCTGAAACCACGAATGCACCTTATTCAAGTTCGCTCCCTAACCGCCATTTTTATTCTTACGTTAATAAACGGTTGCGCAGGTTACCCTGGCTCGCATAGGAACTATGGCTATAACAATTATCCGGTGTACCAACCTTATTATGGTGCTCGCTATCCTGCACCTGCATTCTATGGAAACTATAGACAAGGTAATTACTGGGGACATCAGCCTTACCGTGAATATCGAGAGGAATATCACGAAGGCCACTATAATCAGGGAAACAAAGGCTATGGCCAGTATCGGCAATATCATGATCGTGATTGATTGACCGCATGGCATTTTAGATCGTAGGGTGTATAAGCGCAGCGTCATACACCTTAAAAAAGGGCAAAAACTGTTGTTGTGATCCGCTTACATCCCCCGCCCTGAATGACGGGGTTTTTCAGACAACACTGATAAAATTCAGCGTGTTACAAGCAATAAGTAAGTAGACTTAAGCTTCGTTATTAACAGCATAAGGATGTTTAGCTGTAGATTTTTCTGCAATCACTTCATTTGCTGTTGGTGAGCCGGCAATAGCACGCTTTAGCGCTTCTTTAGTGGCTTGGTAGTTAAATTTTTCAATTAAGGCATCGTCTTCAGCTTGCCAATGAATGAATACACCCACACAAATAAATAAATCATCGGCTTCATCAGCAGGGATTGTGCCGTCTTCTACACAATCAGCAACGGCCATAGCAACACCGCGTTGCGCCGGGCCAAACATTTGTAGCGCTTGTTTAGAGCCTTTAATCGTTACTTTGTTAAATAAAATAGTGGCTGGCTTGACCATTAGATTAGGGGCAATAACAGCCAATAACGTAGTAAAGCCTTTTTTATTATTGGTTAATGCATTGGCAAATGCATGTTCAGCAACTGATCCTCTAGGTCCAAGTATCAAATCAATATGGGCAATTTCATTGCCTTCACCGACTAATGATTCACCAATATATAATTTATTAATTAACGCTCTGTTTGTATATTCACCGGTACAGAAAAAATTGTGTATGTAATCTGATATAGCCATTATTTGAATCCTGTTATTTTATTTTAAAGTCAAAGCTAAACATTTATGCTTTTGTAAACTATTATAAAGCTATTTATATGCCAAAAACATAAAATTAAAAATTATTTAAAATCAATAAGTCATATTTGTAAAAAATGTGACAGAACCTTTTTTAGACATCAATAAAGGTTCAATACAACCAATTTTCAGTTTGCGGGCAAGAAGTAAGAAATGTTCCATGGTGATCGCCTGATTTAACAGACTCGGTAACCAGTAACTGACTGCCCATGCTTTTTTGATACGTTGACGCGAGTTTACCTATTGGAATAGAAATAACCTCATCCAAGGTACCGTAATACATTTTCACATGGGTTTTAAATACCCTACGATAGGTTTGCATGTCGGACAAAATTTTGCCATAGTCAGAATCAACAAAATAGCGAGTAGCCTCGATGCAGCAAAGCGGAATCGAGGATTTATCAACTCCGAATACCTCGATTTCACTACGTTACATCGAGGCTACTTGCTATCGCCTCTACCCATCCGCGCTTACAATCATCAAAATTATCGCTGATTCCCAAGCTCCAGCTCTCATCGTTATACACAAGTGCCTGCCGGAGTTTGGGAGCCTGTGCAACTCGCACGAGAGCACCAGCTTGGAAATCAGCGCAAATCTCGTCATGTTTCGGTGCTTACCTGAATGGTCATCAATCATTATGCCGCAAAAAAAATTCAACTCAGGCATCCGAAATAGTCTTTATCGGTTATCATCTAATTCTTTGTCAGTTAAGTTGCGCTATTATCCCTATTGAAAGTAACTTATTGGCAATAAAACTAGCTTAAAAATTGAATCCTGGTAAGCATTGCATGCTTTTTTGTAGCTTTATTTAACCGGAACGTATTAATTAAAGGTGTGCAATATCTACCATGGGAGAGACTGCTATTTTGGTAGGTGAATTTTATCGCTATAACGATGAATGGAAATTTAAAGCCATTGGTCAGGGTTATATCAACGGACTTGGCGCATTAGCAGAAAATTTTGGTGTGTTACTTGATAATGAACAGACCAGTACAATAGAGGCTACTGAAAACGACAATAAATTGGTTATTGCCAAAAAGAAACGTAAATCATCCAAAGAAATTATTGCTGAACAGATAGAGCTTATTAAATGCAAAATGAAACCGATCATGCCACAAATAACGACTTCGTTTGCAAACAATAGTAATGAAAGCAATACCCGACTTGTTCTTGATAGAATATTTCAGGATGTTCTTGGTTACACTATTGATGAAATTAAAACCGAACAAAAAATTCAAGGCCGTGCTGCTGATTATGTACTCTCACCGGATAATCAGGATACTATAGTCGTTGAAGCCAAAAGAGCGGGTACCCCGTTACGACAAAAGCAGATTTTCCAGGCTACGTCTTATGCCGCATATTCGGGCATACATTGGGCAATATTAACCAATCTTACTGAATGGCAATTTTATAAGGTTTCTACTGTTGATAAAGTCGACCCGCATTTGGTTTTTACCATTGATTTACAGCGTGGATTAGATGATGAAAATGCCTACAACCTAATGCTGATCTCTAAATTTGGGGTACTTAGAAAAAGCCTTATCGATAAAGTCTGGCTTAAGATAGTTTGCCTAAGAGTTGAGACCCTTATTGGAGCTATTTTGAACGATGAGGTACTCAGTAAAATTCGTACAATCATCGTAAAAGAAACTGGCGGGCAAATAACCAACGACGAAATTAAAAGAGCTATTGAAGTTGATATTTTAAAAATTTAACTCAAGCGTGACGGGGGGATTGCAACCCCGTTACTTATGTTTTTACCCTGCATTAACTAAACAGCCTAACGCAAATTTTTTGAATCACAGCGCGATGGGTAGAGGCGATAGCCGAAACCCATCATAATCAATTCCTTATGCGATGGGTTTCGCGCTGCTCTACCCATCCTTCTCTTGACTATCAACTTAAACCGGCAAATAACTGGGGTAATAACTGGGGTCAGAGTAAAGTTATATGCGTAACAAATCGTCAGGCAAGTGGCAATAGCCCAAAATAATAGTATCGACCGACTTCACAACGATTGCACCGCGCCTTTGGCAATAGCAGCGTCCATCTCTTCCAGCGAAACGGTCGACCCCGTATAGCCCAATATTTTTGGCCCTTGATCAACCCGCGAGATTTTTTTTGTTTTAACCGGACGCATAATAATCGCGTCACCTTGACGATCAAAAGCCAGTTCGGTACCGGGCTTTAAGCCAAGTGCATGGATTATATTGTCGGGAATGTGGACATCACCGTGAATGGATAGAGTAGGCATATAGGTTCTTCTCGCAAATAAATTTATTTATCGTAATGTATTATCGAACTTATCAGGTCGGATGGATATGCTGATTTACCATACCTAGACAGCTATCAATCTTCACACACTGGTTAAGGTTGGTTTAGTGTGATTTTAATTTATCGAACCATTCTTTTTGACGCGCCACAGACGTAAGAAATGTTCCATGGTGATCGCCTGATTTAACAGACTCGGTAACCAGTAATTGACTACCCATGCTTTTTTGATACGTTGACGCCAGTTGACCTATTGGAATGGAAATAACTTCATCCAAGGTGCCGTAATACATTTTTACCTTGGTTTTAAATACCCTGCGATAGGTTTGCATGTCGGACAAAATTTTGCCATAGTCAGAATCAACAAAATAGCTCGGGTCTGAATATTTATCATTAAGCAACTTTTTAAAGTCAGTCGGGAGACTGTTAACTATCGCGATAAGTTCATCCTTACTGCTGTAATCCCGCTCATATATTTTTCGCAAGTCATCATAGTAAGCGGCTTTTATCACGTCTTTTGCAAGACCCGGCTTGGAAAAATAGTTTTCATAAGAGAATGCGGTAAGGCCAACCAAGGTATTTAACCACTTTGCATCGATTGTTCTTGGGTGATAAATCCACCCGTTCAGCGCCGCAAAGATATCATTGGGGGCTGATGCAGTCGATGCGGCTTTAACAGGAATGTTTCGACTTTCAAGTTTCTCAAGAAAAGCCGTCGTCACCAAGCCGCCTTGTGACCAACCTGTCAGAAAGAGATCGGTCTGGCTTATTTTCTTGTTGTCTTTAAGAAATTGAATGGCAGCTTCATACAAATCAATACACGCTTGCTGTTCACTGGCCTTAACCGTATATCCTTCAGGCTCTATCGAATCCCCCATGCCGAAGTAATCAGCGGCTATTACCATATAACCTTGGTCGGCAAACTGGGCAACCATCAACCGTGTTTCATAGGCGGCAGGATTAATGGGGTCAGTAAAGGCATACGACGGCACATCATGCTTTCCAAAGACGGTACCGTGCTGATAAGAAACAATAGGCAAAGCTGAAGCATCACGAATTTTAGGAATGGCCAATAAGCCAAAGGCTTTGGTTGGCTTATTACCCTGCTCCGGAATAACCGAATCGTAAGCAACTTTAAAAAGCTCTACCTCATATTTGGCAGGCGCATAATGTGGCAACTTAAAAGTCTTAGGTATGCCGCTGGAAAAAACAACACGCTCTTTAGTCAATATATTATTAAGTTGCGAAATAGTGTAGGGTTCAAGAGGCGTGAAAGTGAAATCCGCCTGCACACTCGTGGTAAAAACAAACAACAATAAGCTAATATATAATTTCATATTTATTCCAAACAGTTATTTTCTGTGATGTTTACTGTGTAAAAAAAACAAAACCCAATATTACAAGAAGTACTGTTAGCGTTATAGTTTTTTGCTCGCATTAGGTAATATCAGAGTCGGGGCGGGTTGTGTAATGAAAACATCTACAATACCATAATATCCCTATAAAAATGCCCATTTCCCGAAGCAAGCCGCCTGCCCTTTATAATTCTCCTCACCATCCATTAAATTCCAAACCACGGCATTTTTGATCATAAACCGTTTGCCGGTCCTGGAGACACGAACGCCTTCATAATGATCGATGTAGCCTTTTTGGGTGACTTCTGCCAGCAAGCGTTCACGCTCTGTTTGATTAACGGGTTCTGCGGACAAACGGGAAGGCAGTCGGGTAAAGTCTTCCCAACCGAGTTCAAACAGTTCCAGCGCTTTCAGGTTGGCGTAATTAAAAACCGGATCAATGGCGGTGTCATGGCTAACAACGGCAAAAGGGGCATGGAATAATTGGCGAGCAAATGCTTCGTCGTAATAGGTATTTTCGATGAGGTCTTTCAGCAACAAATGCCGATAGCTGTCTCTAATAAGTTGGGCATGTTTAACGAGGAAGTTATTTTTTTCAGTAGGGTATTGCATAGAAAGTCACGCGGGTAAAAAAAAGCATATTATCACCCTGATTGGCTTTTTCGCCTTTTCTGATTTCACTGATGATATTGGTATTAATCAAATACATTAGGTGCGCGGGGGCGTCGTTAATTCTTATAAAATCTGCATCATTACCGACACAAGGGACGCTTGATAAAGCTTCAGCAAATGTTTTACGCTTGCGCTTGCTTAAAACCTCTGCCAAAATTGCCCTTGTTCTTCTGCTTCTGTTGACCTCTCGTGCGCTGCCGCTCTTTCTTTTAGTGCAATAATGATGGATTCATCAAGATTACCAACAACCAGGGCAAGCATAATTATGCTCCAAAAATACAAATAATATCGATGCTATTATTGTTTTTGGCTTTTCAAAAGATAAAGACGCATTTTGTGTAAAGTGCCATACAAGAATATCCCCGTCAGACTAAACCGTTGAGCATAAAAAAGGCCCCGATAAAATCGGAGCCTTTAGAGAATTCAGGGTGCCCAGGGGCGGAATCGAGGATTCTCAGCCACTGGTTCTAAAGAAAGCTCCGGTACTGACTCAGTGTGATGGTTTTATGATGTGTGTCAAAAAGACTTCCATCGGCGTTTCAATGGACAAGACAGTGACCGGAGTGGATTTACACCAGACTGTGTCACCAAATTTTCTCATGGACACCATTAACTTCATCATTAGACATGCCGTTTTCAACCAGATCTTTGGCATAGGCTTCCAATTTAGCCATCATTTTTTCGTAACTCATTCGGCCTCTACTGAACATAATGAGCTGACCACCCTCATCATAAACAATAACTAAGCTTTTGCCGATTCCAGTATCATTAAAAACAACTCCGAATCCGTCATTTATTAAGCTGGCTGTGTAAGGGTACTCTTTCATATTTCCAATTTTTCAATTATCCGCATTACGAATGAAATTCAAGTCACGCGCTCCATGCAGAACTCGGATAATTTCAATGCCTTCAGAAATACGCCGGTAAAAAATGACATAGCGACCTACAGGAAAACTACGCAACTCAGCTTCAATTTCATCACGCGCAATGCCTGGGAGGGGTTCTTTAACTAAGATATGAAACTTTTTATCTATCGTTTGAATAAAGGCATCCGCCCGTATTTCTCTATCATCGGCAATATAATCCCAAATTTCAATGAGGTCTGCTTTAGCCTTTGGACTCTTTACGATGATCGGCATTAGGTTGTTTTTGTGGCATTAATTCTAGCCGCTCTAATTTTACGCCCTTCCTGTTTAATTTCTTCCGGATCCCAGCGTGTTGATTCGCCGCTATCGATTCCATCACGAATATCATGCCGTAATTGCTCTAACTTGGCGGCACGTATATAGTCTTGTTGTTCCATAAGGCGTAAGGCTTCGCGAACGACGTCACTGGCCGAGGTATACAACTTTCTGACGAACCATCTCATCCAGTTGGGGGGATAAATTGACATTTATAGTCATGTTGAACTCTAAGCTATTAAAGAGCATTAAACATAGCACTGTTGTCATAAATTGGCAATATTTGACAGGTTTTTAAAAGAGGCCCTTGTGATCAGGCCTCCACATAGATAATTTGCAGTACTCCAACAGCTAGTACAAGTACTGCTTTCATTGATAGCGACAATACAGTTACTGTTACAGACAGCGCTCCAAGATGAATTAGGGCTGTACCGATGGCGCCGAACATTAAGAATTGCCAGAACATGGTTAATTTCCTTTGTTAGTGGACATAAAAAAGCCCCAATGACCGAATGATCAATGGGGCGGCGAAGGAGTGTTGATTACTTGATTTTTAGTTGAGGCTTGTTGTATTGGATATTTCCAACTGAATCAGTTTGTTAAACTTTGTCTCCTTTGATTTGATATTGTTGCTTGTTGTATTGTTTGTTTCCTATAGGGTCGGTCTGTATTATCCGACCATCATTTTAAATGGTTTGGGAAGGTTTGTTCTATTGGATGTTACCGATTGAATCGGTTTGGTAGATTCGCTTTTCTTCGGCGTGGGCAGAGATAGTGATTAGCCCGAATAATATTGGGGCGAGTTTCATGATGACTCCTTTGCTAGAATGCAAGTGGATAGCTAACGGTATGGAGGTCTCTGTTATTTTACAAAACCTTATTTTCTAACATATCTATCTCAAGGTTAGTATACGTAACCAATGCCAGCTAAAAATGTATATGAAAGCACATCAAGGTTGACTTTATCTGGATAATGCAATTTTGCAAGGCTTGATCCTCTTGTTTTCACTGACGAGTAGGATGGGTAGAGCAGCGCGAAACCCATCGCATAAGGAATTCGTTATGATGGGTTTCGGCTATCGCCTCTACCCATCCTACGCGCTTCAATTTATTTATTTTAATAACTGCATTTTTATTACAGAAATATTAAAACCCTACGGGAATATTCAACTCCATTCCTAACCGGCATAAAAACCCACATTTTATGGCGACGGAAAGCTAAGGATCGTGTTCTGAAAAATCATATTTAAATGCAGGTGAAAGGATTGGGATTTTTAGTTGAAGAAGTACAGCTAAGAATGAATCAATTTCTTCAGAGCTGATACCAGCCATTTGTCAAACAGCTTGGGAAAACAGGATATAGACAGGAAGGTACAAATAAAAAAGGCCCCGATAAAAATCGGAGCCTTTAGAATTCATGGTGCCCAGGGGCGGAATCGAACCGTCGACACGAGGATTTTCAGTCCTCTGCTCTACCGACTGAGCTACCTGGGCTTTTTGAGGTGTTGCTTGATTTTTTGCAGTGGTGCCCAGGGGCGGAATCAAGTATTCTCAGTCACTATAGCCAAAAAGCTCCTGTACATTCTCCGGGTGGGGTTGTGATGATATGTCGGTCAAAAAGACTTCGATGGGTGATTCAATGGATAGGGCAGTGACAGGAGTCGGGTTTACATAAAAATCAGCATGATATGCCGACACGCTTAGGTTTTTCAGTGATCTGCCCAATAGCTCCAGACACAACATTTGAAATGTTATCACTGGTTTTCTGGCGAGTTGCTTCACTCAAATGTGCATACCGTTCCGAAATACTGCTGTTCGCATGAGCCAAAGCGGATTGAACGTCATACAAAGTTCCACCATTATTTATGATCAAACTCGCGTGGGTGTGCCTCAAATCATGCAATCTAAAACTGGACTCAATATCCGCTCTAACGATGATTCGCTTAAATGCCTTTATGGGATTCTGAATGGGTTGCCCCTGTACTTTACCCACGAACACATACGGATTACCCTGAACTTTCGGTAAAGCTTCCAGTATCTGAACCGACATAGGATTTAAAATGACGTATCTGGATTTGCCCGATTTTGTGTGCGGAACATACCACATGGGTTTGGAACCACTCAATTGCAGATGTTCCCACTTCATACCCAAGCCTTCAGATCGCCTCACACCGGTCAGTAACAGTATTTTTATGTAAGCCGCCGCATAACCATTTTCATCATAGTCCGCCGCCGAAAACAAATGACGAATTTCCTCATTACTCAGAAAACGCTGGTGTTTATTGTTTTCCTGGAACTTACTGATGCCCTTACAGACATTCTTCTCCAGATAGCCCCACTGGGCAGAAAGAGAAAACAGCCTGTGTAGTAAAGACAAGTGACGATTGGCGGTGGCCGGTGACAGCTTAACTTTCAGGTGGTTGTGGTAGCTCTGTATGGTTTGGGTTGAAATATCAGCCATAGGGATATGACCGAACTTGGGTAGTAAATACAGTCTCAGTTTGGATTCATCACCGGCAATACTTCTTTTATAGGTAACAGCATGAGGGACATAATGCTCAGACACGAATTCATCGAAGCTGATGCGGTTTTTGAAGTCATCCCGCTCCTGCTTGGGATCACGACCTTGGGCAACCAACGCTTTATATTGATTGGATTGGGTTCTGGCCTCATCGACGGTGAGCGCTCCGAAACTGCCCAACGCCGTGGAACACTTACGGGATCTCAGGGTATAGCGAAACAGGAATTTCTTATTTCCGTTCTTGCCCACCAGTAACTTAAGACCCGAAACCTGACTGTCACTGTATTCCTGATCGGTGGATTTTGACTCTTTTGCATGGGGCGGTAAAGCATCGATATTTTTCTGGGTGAATTTAAATTTAGTGATCATGGGTGTATCTCCTATTGAGGTATTGGCTGTTGGTTAATTCGAAAAAACAGAAATATAAAAGTGTAAAGCTAAGTGAAAAGCGAGGGAAACTAAGACCACACTGCCGAGCAGGGGATCTGTAGTCTTCGGCACGGGGTTGAAAGGACATCCATCACACCTCGAAACTCAAGAGGTTGAATCGATGTCCCGGTGGGTCGAGACAGAATTACGGTCCATATCCTGTCTTTGGGGAAACAATGAAGCTAACGGCTCCTCTTTGTCTCGTTGAACATCACTTGGGCTGAAGCAATTTAAAATCCGAATCATCGAGTTCGGTAGGTTCGATGTCAGACTCGATATCGATAACGTCGGTGGTTTTCTTCGGGATCTTCTTTGCTTTGGATGCTTTGACCACCTCAGGCAAGAAGGGTTTGGCTTTGGTTACATTCTTGAGCATGTCAGTTTTCCATCGATCCCAACCAGCTTCCACGGTGTGTTTTTTCACGGCATCGGTCATCGGCGCTAACAGTTTCTCCGCTCTGAGGATGGCCGCCAAAAAAGCCGCGTTATTGTTGGATCGCCCGACAAATGCTTTCTTGAACACAGATGAGGAAATGGAGGTGTTAGGTTTAGTGCCTTTGATGAGCTCTTCAATGTTCTCGAAAGGGATGGTTTCTTTTGAGTAATAGCCATCGTCATCATTGGCGGTTATGTTGAAGTAAAGTTTCTGATCCTGATCACTGAGAACTCTGTAATGAATGAAGCCTTCCGAGCGCAGTCCGATCTTGGTTGTTTTGGATGATTTCAGAGAGAGATATTTTTTGTTCATGGTGATGATTCCTTGATTTGTTGTGATGGATAAAGTGTGAATTTAAAAAGGCTGGTTTGGTGTTACAGGGTTTGCTGTGTAGATTGAAAATGATCGTGACAATAGCTTTTGGTTGAGTAATGCCATGGAACGGCTTAAATAATTCCAAAAAAACCTGTAAAAACAACGAACTGATACTTGGGTATTTCTATGGTTAGATAAGAAGTCACTTTCAGGGCGTTGCGTGTGAATCGGGCTTTTGTCGGGGTGGGCTCTGTCAAGGTGCTGTACCAAAAATGCCGGGATGTTCGTGTTCGGTCTCCAGTCGGCTAGATCTGTGGGTTTCCGTCGGTATGTGCGTCGAGGGGGTGTTTCCGTCCGGTGTTCCAGAAAAAACGTGGTGGTGTTTTCACGGCCGTCTCGGGGGCGCACGTCACGCACACCTATGCCGTTCGTCTGTAGGTCTTGTCGCGCATGGTCTATGGCTGTTTCGCACGGCACGCACGGCATTTTTGAAAACTTTTTTTATGTTTGGTATTGGGGGTACGTTCGGGTGTTTCTGTGGGGGTTGCGTTTCGGGGGTGGGGATGGGGGTGTCTGATTGGGTGACAGAATGAAATAATTTTTTTAAAAAATGACGTGCGTGCCGTGCAAAAGGACCGCAGGCCATGCCCACCGTGGGACAGAGGCGCACGGCAACACACGACACACCGTGCGAAGACGTGCGTGCCGTGCGTGCCGTGCGTTTTCAAAAAACCGCCAATTATTTGGGACTAGCCGTTGAAGCGCAACCAAGATAACTTACCACCGATGTACGTCTCAAATTCGGCACGAGCCACATGGAGCTTAGGTAAAGACAAACCTCGACAGCGATCCATACCCGTTTGTTTTTGTTCTTTGGTGATACTTGGACACATCATCGTCAAGGTATTTATGACATTCCGTGGGGAGGGTTTACGGTAAATCTTGTTTCCCACAAAATGCATAACATCGTTAATGATATCTGTCGTTCCAAGAAACGGTAACCATCCATTACTGACTACTGTTCGACCATTTTCATCAACACTTTCAAATGCACCCATGTCCAAACTGTCATACCACCACCCTTCGATCGGCCCTAAACTCAAGAGTTTTTGTTCCAATAGTCCAGCTGTTGACGGTTTTGCTCGAACATTGAACCCAGTCAAATCTATTTCCAAAAGATCATACATAAAGGCTTCGATTCCACCATGGTTCATTTCATGATCGAGTTCATTCCAATAGCTATGATCGTCTTTGTGTCGGTCACTTACCTTTAAAACAAAATCTCGGCGATCATCATTTTCAGTGTTCTTAAAATGCGTGGCATTTGTCGCCGCAATGAAACGATGAAAACTTTGCGTCTGCCTTGCAGGCTGATACTTCTCGTTAATGTGAATTAACGGTTCTGTCACTAAAGATTTAAGCGCGTCGGAAGATTTTCTGTCACCCGAAAACAAAGCCTCGTCCATGAAAACAATAAATGATCTTTCCAACGCGGCGTTAAAACTGCCCGTCACTGCGTCAATATTGCTTACTTGGAGATACGTTGAGGTCCATATCTTTTGAAAAATACGTCCCAGGGTTCCCTTTCCAATACCTTGACCACCCATTAAAATGAGCATCACACCCGGCTTCTTTTCGGGAAGTTGCAGTGCGTGCGCAATATAATTAATCAAATAGTTGTAACTATCTTCATCACCATCACATATAACATTCTTTAAAAATATATCGATCAGTTTCCAGTGACCCTTTTTGGCTTTACGATAAGGGCCAACCCACAGATTTAAGTAGTTTTTGTTATTACCTTTTGGATGGAAATAAACACCTGAATAACAGCTTGTCGCTGGGCTTTTGAAAAACTCCTTTGGGATTTTATATGCATCACTGTTTGGAAAGCTCGCTGCCACGGAGCGCTCAATAAATAAAGATGCATCGTGTCGATTGGATAATTCAAGCTTTTGTGCCGGTTGCCCGGCTACTGCTTCCAATCGACGCTTATCAAACATATGCAGTTTTCCACTGATGTTTACGAGACCATACTGTTTTTGTGTCGTCTGTAAAGCATCTAAAGGTGTATCGTCATCAGCTTGGGTCAAGTTGTCACTAACGGTTGTGAATTCCTCATTGGGTGCTTTCCAGCCTCCCTCCATTGCGTCGTAATATATTGTGTTTACAGTCGTACCTTGACCGGTATAGTTGCTCTTGGAAAAACGATTCCACTCAATCTCAAAAGCCGCTTCACCTGTCAGGCCGCCACTTTTTCCCGGTGTACTCCACGCGACTGACGGTTTACCGGCAAGATCACCACTACTCCACTCTCTTGCCAGTTCCAAAAGTTGATCCGAAAGTTCAGGATGGTCCGTTGCAGCTTTCGCCATCGGTGCCAGCCTTCTAAGCTTCCAAGTCGCTTCATCGCAATCAGGATCCAATCTCTTCAACGCAGACTTTAATCTGTTGAGATCAGGAAGATCAGATTTAAGAGAAACAGCCTTGCTGACACTGTTGCTGTCTATTGGCTTTTGCGGACCCAGTGTTTTGTGAGCATCATCGATGGCTTTTAACATCGTTTCCGGCTCAATCAACTCACTGATCTTTCCAACCAACTTGACAGGTTTCGGTGTCTCATTTTTGTTGTTGAACGTACCGGGTATTCGTAACACACTCGCGATATCGGCCGTACGACTACCGTCAACTTTTAGGTTGTCGGCGGTCGTCAGTGCTTTAAGCTTCGATGCTGCGACTTGCCATACTGTACGTTTAACCAAGCCTGACATTGCCCAATACATATGTAGACCATTACCGCTGTCCACGATGTAATTTGGTTTGGGTAGTGCAAACTTGTCACAAAATTGATTCAACGCTTGCTCAGCGTTCTCTTTGGTAAGATAACCCTTACCGTCTGACTCTTTTTCGGCTCCACAATCAAAATCCATCCAAAAAGCACGCGCCCCCGCAACATTATCGGCTTTACGATTGCTTGAGCTTTCATACTCGCCACAAGCAAAATAACTATCTGAATGGTTGTCTATATTTTTCGCCTGACTGAGCGCTTCGTTCACGTTTTTGACCGGTATGTTCCTAAACTTTTTGGATTTCCTGTCAAATATTCCTATTTGATGAAATAAGTCGGAGGAACCCCATAGTACGGTCAATAGTTGAAAGCCTTCTGGGTTTGTTAGGTTAGCCTCGTAACTAGTATTGATAGTGGCGGGATCGTCCTTTGTTACTTCGGGATCCGGCGGGGTTTTATCTGTTTTAAGCGAGGGTACTTTGATGGTTCTTGCGTCAATGGGTTGTTTCACTACATTTGTGTGCTGTTCGTTATTCATGAATGCCTTTTAATTAAAAAACGCATCCGCAATAGTACATAGAAAAGAAAGGGAGCGGATACAAAAGCCTTACTTTCCGTACGCACATACCTTAACCCAAAAATAGCTTGGGCAGGCAACTCGAGACACAATACTGAATAATGCCAGCTTACCCGCATGCGACTACGGTGGCGCTCTGACATTATCAGCCCCTGGATGTGCCGCGATAGGGTCTTGCTCACACCCAGAGTTTTTCTTATCGACGAGCTCGCTATCGCACGAGTGTCGTCCCATGATTTAAGATGTACATGACTGGGTGATGGGCACTTGATCCAAGTCACTTTAAGAACATCTCGCGGGCAAATATACTGGCATCGGGTAATTCAATCAAGCAAAAAGTATTTTTTATGTTGTTGATGCCCACGTTCTTTCATATCGGCTTTATCAGTCTATGGCTCGCATAATTAAATGGGCTTCATCATGATCCAAAGCAAACTCCCGCAACCGGTGAAAATGTTCCGCACAGACTTCATCGAAGCCGTTCTGACCATTGAAAGACAAATGGCTGTAGGCATATAAACAAACCACGATGCCCAGAGCGTCACCGGACAGTCGACCTTCAAAACCGTTCTCACAGCTCACGTTGAAGGGTTCATCATTACGCGGTGACATATAAAAGCCACCGTTGCTCAGTTTGTAAAAATCCCAATAGCCACCGGAATAGTTCTCGGCGATATGGTCGGTCAGGTTAAAAATCAAAGGTTCAAGTTTCATCGGAAAATTCAATCCGAACAGCTCGGCGGTGACTTTGATTCTTTTTTGTGTGGACAATATATTACGTGTGATCATGGTGCTATCTCCAAGGGTTTAAAGATCCCCTCACCGAATCTCAGACAAACGAAATTCTCCACAGGTGGTGGCTAATATTTGTTTTATCGGAAAGGGTTTGGGGGTCGGGTGGTGAAAAAGAAGGGGTGTTACGGTGGTTGAAGTTTTCAGTCGATACAGAATTCTTCGGGATCTAAACCGGCCAGTAATCGGGCTTCTGTTTTGATGGCTTCACTGATGCTTTCTTCGGTGAAGAAATCGGTGTCGGTCAGGTCTAAAATGCAGTTTATGAAATTCATGGTGCTTCCTATTTGGGTTGAGTGAAATAAAAGTAAGTACCGCTCAGCGCAATGATCAGAATCAGCATCATCGGATAAGAGTAAGTAATCAGTGTCAGAACGATGATGGCAAAAAGACGGGTGGTGTCGAACAGAAGTAAAACTAAACAAAAGATGATTACGGTCAGTATGGACATCGATTTTCCTTTCAGGTGTGTTGAATCTTCGATTCAAATAAGATACTCATTTTTCCGCGTTCATCTTCGTCAGTACGGTATTCATGGCCATTCGTTCGGCATGTTCACGGGTTGTATTGGATTCAAATTCGATGATTGCAGCCCTTTCATGGAATTCTTCTTTCATATTGTCGGTGAGGGTTTCGTAAACTTCAGAAACGAGTGGATCGATTGGATGAATGCCGGTGTTTTTGGTCGTGTTCATGGGTATTTCCTTAAAATAGGCCTTAGGTTGAGTGGCCATGATGGCAAAACGTGAGCACATAGACAAAAGCAATGGATCTACGCCGGTCTTGGGGATGAATATTTCAACGGTGTTATCACCGTCACCGAGAATGAACAGCATTTCGTAACAGCCGCCATGATCTTCCAGCGCTTCACAGGACGGCATGAAGTCAGGATCGGGATAGCTTATGTCGTCGAACAGGTTGGTCAGGATGGGGAAACCGATTTCTTTTTCGATGGATGAAAGGGTGTCTCCCGGCACCATGATGATCATTGGAGTTGGGAAACTTGAGTCCAGTTGGGAAAGCCTGAGGGTGATCAGTTTGTGTATGTCGGGATCGATGATGTGGTGTAGTTGGGATCGATTTTGTATTTTTAGCATGGTTTTCTTCCTATATTTTGAGCAAAAAAAAAGCCCTACATTTTCATGTAAGGCCTGCTGTGTTAGTGTGAGTATTTTTTTAAGGGTTAATTTATTGCTAATTACAGCGAAAACACCGAGACCCATACCGACAGCTCTTAATGGCTGTACCGATGGAGCCGAACAGTAAGAATTGCCAGAACATAGATGATTTTCCTTTATTGGTGGGCATAAAAAAGCCCCAATGACCAGATGATCAAAGGGGCGGTTGTGATTACTTGATTTTTAGTTGAGGCTTGTTGTATTGGATATTTACAACCGAATCGGTTTGGTAAACCTTATCTCCTTTGATTTGGTATTGTTGCCGATCGTATTGTTTGTTTCCTATAGGGTCGGTCTGTATTATCCGACCATCATTTTAAATGGTTTGGGAAGGTTTGTTCTATTGGATGTTACCGATTGAATCGGTTTGGTAGATTCGCTTTTCTTCGGCGTGGGCAGAGATAGTGATTAGCCCGAATAATATTGGGGCGAGTTTCATGATGACTCCTTTGCTAGAATGCAAGTGGATAGCTAACGGTATGGAGGTCTCTGTTATTTTACAAAACCTTATTTTCTAACATATCTATCTCAAGGTTAGTATACGTAACCAATGCCAGCTAAAAATGTATATGAAAGCACATCAAGGTTGACTTTATCTGGATAATGCAATTTTGCAAGGCTTGATCCTCTTGTTTTCACTGACGAGTAGGATGGGTAGAGCAGCGCGAAACCCATCGCATAAGGAATTCGTTATGATGGGTTTCGGCTATCGCCTCTACCCATCCTACGCGCTTCAATTTATTTATTTTAATAACTGCATTTTTATTACAGAAATATTAAAACCCTACGGGAATATTCAACTCCATTCCTAACCGGCATAAAAACCCACATTTTATGGCGACGGAAAGCTAAGGATCGTGTTCTGAAAAATCATATTTAAATGCAGGTGAAAGGATTGGGATTTTTAGTTGAAGAAGTACAGCTAAGAATGAATCAATTTCTTCAGAGCTGATACCAGCCATTTGTCAAACAGCTTGGGAAAACAGGATATAGACAGGAAGGTACAAATAAAAAAGGCCCCGATAAAAATCGGAGCCTTTAGAATTCATGGTGCCCAGGGGCGGAATCGAACCGTCGACA
>JBAXUR010000068.1:0-17299 GCA_037129595.1 Methylococcaceae bacterium
GCGCCACCGTTTAGTGTGTCATCGCCCGCGCCGCCCTTCAGAAGATCATTGCCTGAACCACCCGTTATTACATCATTACCATTGCCTCCAATCAAGTCGTTGTCAGCCAGACTGGTTTCGTAGTTGATGGTGTCGTTACCGTCTAAACCATAAACAGTATCAGATAAGTTAATATCTGTAGGGAGTATTGTATCGTTAGCTGATGTACCGTTTATTGAAGGCATAATAATGTAATTTTTGATGGTTAGATTGATTGTGCCGAAGCGCGACGTTTGCGACCTAACCCCAATAAGGCGGCTAAACCGGTACCAAACAATACAATTGGCAAGGGTAATGGAATGGTTGCAATGGACTCAATAGCTGTATAACTTTTACCTACTAAAGCGCTGAGGTTGTTAGTTCCAAGGGCACTGATTAATGAGCTCAAACGACCATAACCCGTTTCCAAGCCAACTTGATCAAAGAGATAAACGACTTCGCCTTTTGAACCGCCGGTAAACATCTGTTGATTGGACCAAGAAGTGTTAAATACCGAATTAAAAGCGATGGCCGCCTGATTGGCATCCGTACCAAAGCTTGTAAGATTTGCCGAGTATAGCGTGCCGGTGGGTGTTCCGGTTGAGCCAACAGGTGCTGAAGCCAGAGTGCCGGTGATAGTAAATAAGCTGCCTGTCGAAACAAACTTACTGTTGCTATCAAAATTAGCCGTCAGCGAATAACCTGTTCCAGTTAATGTACCAGCGTAAGCGGCATTATCAGGTGATGGGCCGTTTAAAGTAACATTGCCCGTGCCAATAGCGGTTAATTGGTAACCCCCATTGCCATTGCCGGAAACACTGACTGTTAATCCCCTGTCGCTAAATCGCCAGTCTAAATCTAACGGAATAGTAGAAACACCATCGATTTTGCTAATAGTTGTGGGAACCTGTCCCGCATTAGCCGTATTAGCAAAGGCCAAGCCTAAAAGTAAGAGGGCAACTAATTGTTTATTTTTCATATCTAAAATTCCTGACAAATATGGGTTGATTGGGAATAAATAAGTTAATTTATTCATAGGGTTACGGTTAATTGCTTCTCGGTTCCTGCCGGCTGTTGATATCAACAATCCTGGCTACATTATCTATGAATAACAGTTTCTTACTAAAAAGAGGGGATAGATATGATCCTTTTTAAGTCCTCCCCACTTCCTCCGATCTCTGCGTATGGCTCTCCAATAGCGGATACTCAATTCTAAGTAGTCGTTATTAAGATGGAGTACAGTTTGCCGGACTGTTTGTAAACCAAGCAGTAAATATATGGGTTACTCAAAATTACCCAAACATAATATGAAGCCTTTTCAAGTTTAGCATAATTAATTACGTTGTTTTGTTACAGTTGTAAGTCATTTATTACATTTGCCCGTTTTTGTAAGTATGAGATTAAGTAGCAATAAACCAGTTACCGTTGATAGCTACACTATTAATTAAAGTTTCGGAGTTCAATTTCACCCATTTAGCCCCTTTATTTTATTTTAAATGCGCACCAGTTTTATTAATGCAAATTTCAAGCCAGTATTACGCAACCCTTGCTAAAACTGACTTTAGGTTTTTTCGGTCAGTGCGATATTAATTAAACTATGTTATATGACGCGCTTTTTATTAAAAACAGGTTATATAACCTAATTTTTTAAAGTAAGCCTTTAGTTGCGTGTCTATTTTTTCAGGAAAAATCAATACCAAGCCCCAAAAATAAGCCTTTTGTTTTTTTGGCATAAAACCTGCTGTATATTTCCTGAGTTTTTTTCATATTTATCGGCACAATGCGCATTAAATCAAAAGTTTATTTCAACAAACACAGGCAATTATGAAAGATGAAGACTAATGATCAATTTGTAGCGGAAATGTTGATACTGGCTGGCATTACAGCCGTTCCAATGGAGGCTTTGCTTTGCTCTTTCAGGAAGCCCAGGTGTTGTTTGGCTTCTTTGAAATAAACCTCGATTGCCCAGCGCATCGCATAAAGCTCAAGAATTTCGGCCGACGATAATTTCGTATGGGTGGTCAGAAATACCGCCCAATCATGCTTGCCGGTAGTCGCTTGAGTATCTCCGGCATTGCCGCTCAAAGCGGGTAAGTTACTTCTCGCCTAAAGTAGATAGCCATTTCTTAATATTATCTAACTTGAAATTTATCCTTAAGATCCTACTATCGCGAGATTTATGTGTGTTTTTTCGTGGGATTGTTAAAGCCTGCTGTTGAATAATTTGATAGAGCCGGGATAAAGCAATTTAGAGCCTTAAGTCACCCTACATTAAATTACGATATAGCCATAGAATAAAAGATAAAGAATTGCACTTATTTTGTAATTTGTAATTTTTAATTATTTAGAAAAAATAGATTTAATTTTTTTATAAAAAATATAAAAAATATAAAAAATACAAAAAATATAAAAATTATAAAAAATACATGAGACAATTAAATAAATTATAAATTCTATAAGTAGTACCAATGAAAAGAGTAAATAAGTCTGATCTGGAAGAAGCATTAAGACTCTGTAAAGGGGCATTTATATCAGCAGCCGGATTTAGTATGGTTATTAATTTGTTGCAACTGGTTCCAACCATTTACATGCTGCAATTATACGATCGCGTGGTACCTACCGGAAACCGGTCAACTCTGCTTATGCTGACTTTGATAGTCATCGTGCTGTTTTTGACGATGGGTGCTCTGGAATGGGTGCGCTCGCAGATATTGGTCAGAGTTAGTTCACGTCTGGAGACATTACTCAACGAACGATTGTTTCAGGTGGCTTATAAACAATCGCTTTATACGGGTGGACAAAGGGCAAGCTCGCAACCCCTTGACGACTTGACTTCATTAAGGCAATTTATGACCGGTAACGGTCTGTTTGCCTTTTTTGATGTGCCGTGGATGCCGGTTTATATCGCTGTTATGTTTATTTTTCATCCTTTATATGGGTGGGCGGCTGTAGGGACTTCCATTATTTTGGTTATTGTCGCTATCATTCAGGAAAAATCTACCGGTAAACTGTTGGGAGAAGCCAATACCTTGGCGATGGCAGGTCGTGGCCTGGTCAATAAAAATCTGAGAAACGCAGAAGTTATTGAGTCCATGGGCATGTTGCGGAATATTCAAACGCGCTGGCTGGAAGGAACTCAACAGGTGTTGTTGCTGCAGGCAACAGCAAGCTCTCGTGCCGGCTTAATCAGCGGCATATCAAAAGTTATTCGGTTGTCATCTCAATCCTTGATTTTGGGTCTGGGTGCCTATTTAGTCATAGAAAATGAAATCACGGCGGGCTTAATGATAGGTGGCTCCATTCTTTTGGGTCGTGCGTTGGCGCCCATCGATATGATGATTGGTACCTGGAAAGGTTTTATTACTGCGCGTGGCCAATACCATCGTCTCAATGAGTTACTTATCCAAATACCTGCAGACGCGGATAAAATGACCTTGCCGGCACCAGAAGGCAGTTTTCAGATAGAAGCGGCTGTTGTAGTTCCGCCGGGTGCAAAAACACCGGTGTTAAAAGGTATTACCTTAGGAATTGCCAAAGGTGACGTGGTTGGCGTAATTGGGCCTAGTGGTGCAGGAAAATCGACTTTTGCTCGCGCTTTATTGGGTATCTGGCCCACCGCAAATGGAAAAATTCGCCTGGATGGCGCAGATGTTTTTACCTGGAGTCGCGACGAACTGGGGCCCTATATTGGCTACTTACCCCAGGATGTAGAGCTGTTTGAGGGCACTGTCAGTGAAAATATCGCACGTTTTGGTGAGATAGACCCTGATAAAGTGGTTAACGCCGCCAAAATGGCCGATGTGCATGACCTGATCTTGCGCCTGCCGGAAGGTTACGACACCGTCATAGGCGCGACCGGCGGCAACTTGTCGGGTGGTCAGCGTCAGCGTATCGGTTTGGCAAGAGCACTCTACGGTGACCCCGTCATTGTGGTGTTGGACGAGCCAAACTCAAATCTCGATGAACAAGGTGAATTTGCCTTGGGTAACGCCATTCAACGCCTAAAGCATAAAAGAGCCACGGTGATTGTTATAACCCATCGTAACAATGTACTGGCAAATGTAGACAAGTTGCTCATTTTAAATGACGGACTGGTTACCATTTATGGCCCCAAGGAAGACGTAATGGCGCATTTTCAAAAGCAACAAATGGCTGCTTCAGCCGCACAGTCCACGCAAGCGAATGCGGGCACGCTAACTACACAGGCATAAACAGACATGAAAGAAGCGCTTGCACAAATGACGACTAAAACAAAAATCCCCCTGATTATTGATGACCGATCCATTCGAACCATCGGCGTTATTATTCTGATAGGCACTTTTGGAATACTGGGAACCTGGGGTTATTTGGCACCGATAGATAGCGCCGCTTTGGCGCCCGGTTATGTGACCGTAAAATCACATAGAAAAACCGTACAACATCTGGATGGCGGTATAGTTAGTAAACTGCTTGCCAAAGATGGTGATGTGGTACAAGAAAATGATGTATTACTAATACTGGACGGCACCGAAGTTAAGGCGCAACTGGAAATTATTCGCGGTCAATACATCACCTTGTCAGCGCAAATAGCCCGACTGATTGCAGAACGAGACCAACAAAACCACATCAGCTTTCCCGATGCGTTGCAAGACCTGTCTGACCCCCATATTGCCGAAGCGAGGCAAGGCGAGACCCAGCTATTTAATGCCAGAAAAAGCGCACATCAAGGTGAAATTTCAGTTTTAAATCAAAGAATCACTCAGTTAGGGGCAAAAATACAAGGTTTACAAGGTCAGCGAACCAGCAAGCAGGCCTTGATGACTTCTTATGGTGATGAAGTTAAAGACTTAAAAGAATTATTGGCCGAAGGTTTTGCTGACAAACAACGATTGCGTGATATTGAGCGTAATTACGAACAGGTCACCGGCGAAGTCGCGGCCTTAAGTTCTGAAATTGCCGGTAACGAAATTCAGATCGGTGAAACTAAATTGCAGATTCTGCAACTACAAAAACAATTTCAGGAAGACGTCGCCGGTAAACTGGGTGAAGCACAGGCAGAACTTTACGACGTTTCTCAGCGCCTGGTAGCAACCCGGGATAAAGTCACCCGAACCGAAGTAAAATCACCCGCCAACGGTCGGGTATTGGGGTTGTCCGTGCATAACGTGGGTGGAGTTATATCACCGGGAAAACCCATCCTCGACATTGTTCCTCAGCAAGAAGAGTTAATCATCGATGCCCAAGTGTCGCCGATGGATATTGACAGAGTCAGAGTCGGCCTGGTTGCAGAAGTCCGCTTTAGTGCCTTTAAACAGGCATTGACACCCAAGATGCAAGGCAAGGTCATTAATTTGTCAGCAGACCGATTAACCGATGAAAAAACCGGAATGCCTTATTATCTAGCACAAATTGAATTAACGGCAGACAGTACTCTAAAATTGGGCGAGATGGAATTACTGCCCGGAATGCCCGCAGAAGTACTTATTAATACCGGCGAAAGAACGGTCTTTGAATACCTGATGCAGCCTATTACCAACGCTTTTGCACGCGCCTTTATAGAAGATTAAGGCATCATGAAAAAACTAAAATTACTCCTCGCTTGCCTGTTTCTTGCGCAAGTCGGTACAGCCAAGGCAGAAGATTTGCTAAGCATTTATCAGCAAGCCCTAGACGCAGACCCACAATTACAATCGGCCGCATTAAAAGTGGAAATAGGCGCGGCGCAAAAAGGCCAGGCACTGGGTCAAATGTTGCCTCAAATAAGTGCCAATACCAATTGGTCAAAAAACATTCAAGCCTCTGGTACCGCTGGTGTACCATCCAGCACTTGTAGAAATCCACCCTGCACCTCTAATTATACGGGTACCCGTTATACGGTTTCATTAACTCAATCCGTGCTCGATTTTGCCAAGTTTTGGGACTGGCGGCGTGCCCAAGAAATTGAAAACCAGTACGCGTCAGAAAATATTGAAGCACAGCATACCCTGATGTTTAATGTGGTCAAAAAATATTTTGATGTGCTCGAAGCGGAAGATCAGTTGTATTATCTTCAAGCCGAAAAAGACAGTACCCGTAAACAGCTGGAGCAAGTCCAAAAACTGTATGCCAAACAACTGGTTTTAATCACGGATTTGTATGAAGTAGAAGCCCGACTGGATCAGATAAACGCCACTGAAATTGAAGCGGAAACAGTATTGGTTACCGCACGGGAAAGTTTAAAAGAATTAACCAATACCGAACCGGTAGCACTTTATAAATTGCGTGATGAAATAGACTACAAAAAACTGGATGGCGCTCTGGCAGACTGGATTGAAGTCGCTAAAAGCGAAAATCCGACTTTGGCTGCGCAACTCAGTGCCATAGCGGCGGCAGGTGACAATGTAGCCGTACAAAAATCAAGGTATCTGCCCGTTGTTGACATGCAATTAAATTACAATGCAACCAACACCGGCTATCAAAGCATCAATTTAGGCAGTAACTACGAAACCCAGGTAGCCGCAATAAACGTGTCTATCCCTTTGTTTACCGGTGGAACAACCACCAACCGCCTGTTTGAAGCGCAACATAAATTGTCTATGAGCAAATATGAAAATGAAGCCAAAATCCGCGCCTTGATTAAAGAAACCAGTGATTCCTTTTTGAGTTCCAATGCCAGCGTAAGACGCATCAGTGCAACCCGTAAGGCCTTGGATTCAGCCATTAAATCCAGGGAATCCATGGAAAGCGGCTTTAGCTATGGCGTTCAAACCATCAGTGATGTGTTAAATGCCCAAAAAGGCGAATTTAAAGCCAAAAGAGATTTATCACAAGCAAAGTACGGCTATATAAAAAATAAAATGCGTTTTTTAACCGCTACCGGCTTGATAAGCGATGAAAATATGCATGAGGTTAATAATTGGTTGCAAACTATGCCCAAACAACCAGAAATAACCTCAGGTCAAAAGGCTTCATAATAATCAAAGTAGTGCTCAGACACCTCAACCTTGATGCTTGGAAGGGCTTCAATACCCTCAAAACCTAAGGCGGGACACTGAGCAGTAGAATGATTCGCCAAGTACCAAAAAGTCCGTCATTCCGGCAGGGAGAGCGAAGATTACTCTATCAACGAAAATGGGATAAACAACGCGTTGCCAACTTTTGAGTGTAAAGTATAAAACACTGTAACAATGCCTGTTTTGAAAATAAGAGAACACCTTATAATCTAGGTAAGCCTGATCCCGATGTTTTACTTCACGTTGTTTAGCACATCCTATGGCCCTGATGTTTAATTTTAAATATTTTCTGGCTTCTTAGCATGCCATTGAAGACCGCTACTAAGTAATTCAGGGTAAATTGTTTGAATAAATCCGAATTTACCATAAGCGATTTTCTCCACCATTTGAAAACCTGCTCTTTCTAAAATGAGTTTAAGTGACCGATAAGTGAAGTAATGTAAATGACCGCCATCGAACATGGAGTCTTCACCGATTCCTTCATTGGGTTGTGACGTTGATGGAAAAAATCCTAACATTAATAAAACCCGTTTTTTTATAAACCCTATATTTGGAGTATTAATGATTAAATCCCCTCCAGGTTTAAGTACCCTAAACATTTCTTCTGCAGCGGCATACACATCAGGAATATGTTCTATGGTATCAGCCGTTATTATTCTATCTATACTGTTTGATTCAATTTGCGGCATATCTTCTGGCGATCCAACTAGGCCTAAGAAATTTAACCCCGCTAAATTAATATGTGCTCGCTCTATTTGTGCTGATGAATATTCAAGACCAATTAAGTTTGTATAATGATCTTTAAATTGATAAAGCATATATCCATTATTACAACCGATATCTAATATGTTATTCCCATTGCTTTTCATGGAAACAATAGCTTCATGACGATTCTTAGGGTATTTTGAAGCATTAATAAATTCAAAATTTTCTTTTACATAATTAGTTGTTGAAAAATCATTATATTTTTTACTTAATCCCATAATAATAAGCCTGTTTGTATATAAATTAAATATCCAATAACATCAATTTTAGATGATGTGTTTTTGTGTAAGTATAAAAGTTAATAGTTAGTTTTTTAGCTAGCTTTTAAGTATAAATTTTTTAAAATAACTGCCACTTATGCGAGTAATATCAGTTATAAAATAAATCGGCAGAAACCATTTAGGGCAATTATTCCAACCATACCACCAGCGGGCTTTTAAATTTGCCGGAGAGCGAATGCTGGTAAAATAATCAATAAAACTTTTGAGTGAAAATTTATTAAGCACTTTAACCATACCGGTTTCTTCCACGTAAGAAAACACCTTACAATCCAGGCAAGAATATATCTTATAATTTGCCCGTGCTGCCTTAAAAGTAAAGTCATAATCTGCCGTATAATGCGGAAGATGAACCTCATCAAATAATCCCAGTTTTTTAAAAACATCAATCGGGAATAAGGTGCCTCGACCTGATGCATGTGTCACTTCAACCATATTAGGGTCGTTGGGTAGATGATCTTTTGCAAAATCAACTGACTTAACGTTGGCAAGTAACCAGTTTTGTCGATAGCCTTTTGAGATCAGTTCACCGGTTTTAATGTCGTGTACCACTGAAGTAATAATGGTATTGGGATATTTGCTATAGTTTGCAACCAGATTATGCAAATAATCTTCCGGTACTTCGTTGTCGTTGTTCATGGTCAACAACAAATCATCGTTATTGGCATGTTTCAGTGCATAAGCAATGCTGCGATTAATTGCACCTGTCCACCATAACGAACTGTCAGCTTTGACCACCACGACATTAGGAAACTGTTGATTAATCGCTTCACTGGTACCGTCGTTGGAGCCGTGATCACAAACTACTACAGTAAAGTTTTTAAATTGTTGTTTTTGCAATGAAGCCAAGCATTTAATCGTCAGTTCTTTGCGATTAAATACGGGAATACAAATCCAGATTTTCATATAACGTGTTTAAAAATTGCGTTGATAAAGTAGGTAGGACTTAATTAGTAAGGCTATAGTGTCAACTAATCCTAAGGTGTCAAGCAAAAAACTTGAACAATTAAGTATGTTGAATATGAGTGTTGATTTTACTCCCTTTATGCTTGTTGCCTAAGTGCAATCCATCCTGCCAAGTTTCTATAAGACAACATGCTTTTGGATTCAATAAATCTAAAAGATATAAAAGAGACTATGATCGTTAAAAATAAAGAAATAATTGCTGGAATTAACAGTGATTCGAAAACTGGATATAAAAGTGATACCGTGACCAGAAGAATGGGGAAATGATATAGATAAAAACTATAAGAAATTTTTCCAAGAAAATCAACACCAGGATGCTTTAATGCTTTGTTTATAGTTCTGCCCCAAATAGCAAGAGGAATCAATAATGCCGTCCCAAAGGCCGTTATTAATGATTGAGTGTGTGCAGTATAATCAAAACTAAAAATAAACCTGTTGCCGAGCAACAATATTGTCAATATAAACAGAAGAAATAACTTAAAAGGATGTGCTAGTTTAATCACCACAAATTGCCGCCAATGCTTGGATAAAACCAAACCTATAACAAACAAAGGTAAAAACTCAAACTTCATTGTTAAATATGAAAGCATAACAGATGTTATTAACAATAAAATTTGTGACAGTATGGTATCCCATTTTTGTAACCAAAAAATAAATATTGGCAAAATAAGAGACATTTTCATTTCAATTGCTAATGTCCATACGATAGGATTTATCGCATGACCATCCATTTTAATAATAAGAGGTAAATGTCTCAGTATATCAATACCTGTTATGGGCTTGATCCAAAGTGACCTTCCCCATTCACTTAATGAATTCATTGCGCTTGGATCAAAGTAGTCTTTTATGAAAATGCTTAATAGAATGCATATCCAATAAGTGGGATACAGTCTGAATATTCGTTTCATAACAAATGAAAAATAATTCAAACTTTTATTTTTATCAATAAAGGGTAGTGAAAGTACAAAGCCACTTAAAACAAAAAAAATATCAACCGCTGCAGCGCCATCGGAGATAATCCGAACCGGACTATTCTGGTAAAAATCTACAAATTTGGTTACAGCTAATAAGCCTATGGCATGGGACAAGAAAACCATAAATGCAGCAATACCTCTTAATCCGTCCAGCTCTTCAAGTCTATTATTCATGATTTTTTGTCAGGGTATTTAATCGATAATCTTCGGTATGGTTTACTTGCCATTTTTCCTTAATGGTTTTAACTACTGAAGATGATAGGCCTAACCATATCCAAAATAACATTTGATAATTGGAATTCCTTAACATACCTATTTTATATTCATGTATTAAAAACATCCCCCACATAACGAATAATCCTAGAGAAAGTATAATTAGATAACTTTGTTTATTTCTATATTTAATGGTAACCATTACCAATCGATGCATTGTCACTAAAATTAAACTAATAAATGAAAAGCTGCCTAGCCAACCATATATCATTGGTAACTCTAAATAGAGACTATGATAATCAGTGGCAGGAGCATTCCTCTTTGTAGTATCAAATCCCCACCATGCCCATCTATTAGATTCAGGGACGCTAAAACCATAGCCAAATATCCACGATTCATTACTAATACGCTGTGCAGCCATATCAGATAACCCACCTCTGTTTATCGATTTACCAGAGACAATGTTTTCTATATTCATTATTTTGGTATTGACGTTTTTAAAATCAGCCGATAATTCTTTCATGCCAATATAGACACTAACGGCAGGTAGCAATAGTGCAACCAGGATAATAATCTTTGATTGTTGGCCTACCGCATTGATAGCGGCAATTATTCTAAGAGGAAATATTATATAGTAAAAAACTGTCACTAAAACCACTAAAACTGTGGCGCCCCGCATCGATGTAATAATCATGATTGATATGCATATAAATATCATTAAGCTCAAATAAATATAGTTAAAACCAACTTCTTCTTTAGTCGTTTTCGAAGAAAGAAAGGGCATAGAGATGCAAACCATGAGCAATGCATACTCTGCAAATAATTCAAAGTTTTGAATTGTGCCGATAGGTCGATTAGCAGAAGTAACTTTGATCATTTCTAAAGTATTGCCACCAAGTAATGGTGTACCCCAATTTACTAATGAATAATATTGTATTAGAGCAACCAAAAATTGGTAGATCAGCATGATTAGGGATACATAGAGAAATAATCTAACTCTTTCTGGCGTTATTTTAAGCCTACTGGCAACAATGTACATCAATATGTAACCAAAAAATGCACTCGCTCCTTTTAAGGTTGGTTCTAGCGTCATTGGATTATTTAATGCTAATCCTATGACATCAAAAAATATAAAAATAGTTAATAAAATAGCAGATGCGGTGTCTTTTTGATTGAATTCGTTCTTATTTCTAACGAATAAAAAGTAAAATACCAGTATGACAAATGATAATATATTCCAAAGTCCACCGTGATTATCGCCATAACTAAAGTGACTGCAAATATAAATTATAATAACGAAGCTGAAGGGATCTTTCTTATAAATCAAAAAATAACTGAATATCAAAATTAGAAATAAAAATGCCAAGCCACCTACGGCCATATTAGGCATGTATTGTTGCAATAATAAATGACCAGTAAGTAATACTATTGCCGAAATAAAAAATATTTTTATGCTTGATAATTTCTGATATTGTTCATTCATGGTTAGTCAATTTCTCAAATGTCAAAATGATTAGGATTTTAAATTTTTGGCTATCCAATCTATTATTTTTTTGTAACAGGAATTGATGTTCAATCGGCCGAACATCAATAATTCTTATCAGGGTATTCATAAGCTATTTTAGATTTCAGCTTTGAAAATGGGCGGCATAGGCAGATACGCTACGATTAATACCAAACCGTTGTTCGGCTTCTTTCGCGTTATTTAGTGTCGCTAATTTTAATTGTTCTTTGGGTGCGGCTAAAATATTTTCTAAAGCTGTTTTCATTGATTCAGTTGTAGGCTCACAGTAATGAAGTCCATTAAAAATATCTGCGAAGTCTATAAGGCCGGGCACACTGGTTAGCAGTGTAGGCACTTCTGTGGCAATAGCTTCTATAGCCGCAATGCCAAAGCCTTCGTGTAGTGAAGGCATGATAAATAAGTCAGCAGCTTGTAAAAAGGGCAAGATATTGCTTTGCAAACCAAGAAAGCGGATTTGATCGGTTATATTCAATTGGTTGGCCAAATCTTGTTCGCTATTATCTTTTTCAACACCGATATGGAGATAAACAATATTTTTATTACCCAGTTTTGCGATGGCTTTAATTAATTCGCCATGATTTTTAATCGCGGAACAATTACCCACTGTCACTATTACAAAGCTATTTTCGGATAAATTCATTTCTTGTCTGGATATCAATCGCTGTAACTTGGTAGTTTTAATAAAGCGATTGCTGTCATACCAATTTGAAATTATGTTAGTTTTTAATTTGAAGTGCTTTAATTCAGTTTCCTGTACCGATTTGGAAATGGCAATATGTGGCACACCTAAATAGCTTAGTAGCTGTCGTTGCCATGACCTCCTCCATCCCAAAAAACCAGTAAATGAAAATGTGGCATGGATAGTACGGATGCAACGTTTGACAGGCATACCTGAAAATAGAATAACTAATGTTATCCAAAAACTGGCTTGTTCCGTATGTATCTGGACACTGTCATAATTTTCTTTTTTAAGTAATCGGTAAAGGGAAATAAAAAATTGGATGTTTTTTCTGAATGGAATGTGATGAATCTTATAGCCCGCGTTTTCTAGTGTATCAGCAAATACACCAGGAATATTTCCCGTAGCTAGTATTTCGCTTTGTATGCCGTATTCTTGCATAGTGGGAGCGGCACATAAAAGCATAGTTTCTGCACCAGAGGGATTAAGTTCACATAAAATGTGTAATACTTTCATTAGGCGGTTCCTGACAAGATTTTTTGGTAAGCGTTAAGATAGGCATCAGTCACCACACTGATATGAAAATTTTTCTTGGCTTGTTCAAGACCCGCCAGTCCGATTTGCTTACGTTTGTCTGTGTCAGTAGCCAGATCCAGCATGGCATTGGCTATTTCTTCCGGGTTGCTAACATCAACCAGAATGCCTGCTTTACCATTATCCAGTGTCCAAGGCACGCCACCGCTGTACTTGCCCGCTATAACAGGAATACCCATGGCCATCGCTTCAATTAGCGACATAGGCTGTGCTTCTTCCAGTGCCGGATGAACCAAAATATCGACGTCATTACTTAGCCGTGCTATTAATTCTTCGTAAGCAATTTGTCCGACGAATTCAATGCCATGATGTATGTCAAGGTTTTTAGCCCATTGCTCTGCTTCTTCGCCAATGCCATGTCCTCCACCAAACATAATTAATCGGCAATCTTGGTTTTTCTGGTAAAGAATGCTAAAAGCCTTAATGGCGGCTTCGCCATTTTTATAGCCTGACCAGCCAACCAAAATAGTTGCAAAGGTTAAAGGTGTATCTTCTTGCCTTAAAGATCTGCTGCGATTAAAAACTTTATCAGGCATGCCATTGGGAATGATGGTGATGGGCTTTCTGTAAAAAAGATATTTTTTTAGATGTTTAGCAACATAAGGCGAAACTGCGGACAAATTTTTGGCTTTCCATACCGCGACATAAGCCATTAAGGTGCGGGCCATTCGATAAGGGATAAAGTTAAGTTTTAAAATATTAAGGGGGGCATCATGGGCAGTAATCAAATACGGTAATCCCGATGCTTCGGCAGCTAAAGCAAATTCATAAGTCCAATGTGCGTGAACTATATCTGGTTGTTCCTCTATCAATACTTGGGTCATCCATTTTGATTCTTGAGCAAAAAAACTGCGTGCAGGTCTTTTTCGGCAAGGGACAAAGCGAATCTTTAAGCGCTCACCCTGTAATGTAATTTCTTTGTCAATGGTTGGGTCTTCAGAGCAAAGTAACAGGTTATAGCCACGTTTGTGCAGTTCTAGCGCCATTAGGTTGACTGGACTTCCACCTATGCCTTTAGGGTAAGGTTGATTGTCGGGCAAATGTAAAATATCAAGAAACGAGGTTGTTTCAATGGGGCCGACAAGTGCAATTGTACAATCCATTAATGGTTTTATCATGATGCTTACAGTTGTTAAATAGTTTGGCTAGTATAGGGTATGTTTTAGATTATGTATTTCTAAGTGGCTATAGAAAAATCATTTGCTGATATTATTTTGATAAATGTTAAATAGCTATTTTATTAAGGCCACTTAAGCTGATAAGCGGCGAGGGTAGTTTATTTTGAATGGCAATCAGTAATTCTTTAATACTGCCGCGCACAATCAACTTTCTAAATATCAATAATAAAAGCGGGTAGCAGATGGCGCAACTGCTAATGACAATTCCCAGTTTAATTGCTGGTGGGCAGGAAAATTGATTTAGTTGCTGATTAAGTAAATAGGTAAAGCCATAAATTAAGGCGGCAATCACTAACGGCATGGCAAGTATGGACAATAGGTGGCGACGCTTGGCTTTTAATGTGTGTAGCGACATTAAAGTGAGCAACAAAAAACGTAACACATAGCTGGCAAATACAGCCCAAATCAGGCTAATAATAGAATCCGTGGCAGCTATTAGTAAGGCTGGAATACTAAACAGCAAGGTTAGCAGTTGGGCTTTTAATTCTATCTGTGGTCGTCCAATACCCGTTAACATAGGGCCGGACATAGCAAGCATGGCATGAGCTGCCATTGACAGGCCGAGTGGCATCATAAGCGGTATGGCTGCATGCCAGCTTTCACCGTATAGTCCTAAAATAAGCAAGTCAGGAATGGCGGCTATGGCTGCATAAACCGGTAGAAATATTAATGCCATCAGGCTAACCGATGCAATATAAGTAATTTGTAAGGTGTTGGCATTGCTTTGTGATTTGGCATAAGCACTTAATAAAACCGATTGCATGCTGGATGTGATGGCGTACATCGGCATGTTGACCAGGTTAAATGCACGGTTGTAAACACCCAGTGTAGAGGTTTCAAAAAAACGACCGATGATGGCCGTATCAAGGTTGCCGATACCCCAGCTGGTGATGTTGTTGATGGTAATCGCGGCACCAAACCGCAAAAACCGGCAGTTTTTAGGATTGACCAGCGGAAAAATTGGATGCCGGTGGCTAAAATAAGTGGCAAAGGCATTGATACTGGTTTGGCTTAATTGCGCGGCTACCAGGCTCCAGACGCCATAACCCAGAGTGGCCATGGGCAAGCCTAAACCTAGATAGCCTATGCAATAGGAAATCAGGCTGATAATTTGTATTTTTTTAAATTCAAAGTTACGTCTGATTAAGGCATTGGCCGTTTGGCCGATGGCCTGAATGGTAAACGACAGCGACATAATCATGATGACGGGGGTAGCGTTGGGTTCGTGGAAAAAAGCGGCCAACAAGGGGGCAGCACCCGCAATGGCGCTGGACATAATGATGCCAATCACTAGCTGGGTAGAAAATACGCTACGGATGTCGTGTTCTGATATTTTTTTGCTTTGGATCAGTGCCGCGCCTAATCCACCTTCGGCAAACAAGTTGCCCAGTCCTTGTACAAACAAGGCAATAGCTACTAAGCCGAAGGGTTCAGGCCCCAGTAATCTGGCAAGAATAATACCGATTCCAAATTGCAAAGACAACGAAACCAAGCGCCCGATGTAATTCCACTTGAGCGCGGAAATGCTTTTACTGGCAAGGCTTTGGTTGTCTGGGGTTATGTCCATATGGTTGGTGGCGTCCTGGGTATTTTGTCGTTGAAGTCTGTTGCCGGAGATTGGGTTAATACAAAGATTCGATTAAGGCTACTAATAAATTTAATTCATCGTAAATAGGGAATGCCAATTCAAGCTAAATAATTTTCTTTGTATAAATCATGTACACGATGCATGGCTTTGAGGTCATGTTCCCTACTTTCAGATCCCTTACATCGAATTACAAAAACCGATTGTAGATCCGCCACACTAAGGTAATCAAGCTGTGCATCAGTTAAAATATCAAGCCTTGAAAAAGCTTGGGGTTTGATCCCCGCTCTGTTTAGTGATCGTCCAATAGCAACATCGTCTATATGATCATATTCCCAATTAGGATCGTTGCAAATCATATTTACAACATCTCTACTTAGTAGCGTGCAAGTACCAGAGGCAAAATTTTCACCACAATGCTGACCAAGAAAACCACCGTAGTATTTACTTGTAGGTAGTTCATTAGCATATTGTAATAATAAATGCGTATTTATATATGTAGAAGAATTAGTGCGCAGAAGATAATCGAAATCGTGGTGGTTTAACACATATCTAAGACCTGCAATGGTTTTTGGGTTGGTATTCATATAAGTTTCAGGAACACTGGTGAAAATTTTGTCATCAACTTTATTTACAGGTAGGGATGCCATCCATGAACCTGTTAGTTGACGAAATCTTGAAATTGACGATTTCGAACTGACAACTTGTAAAATTTTCACCACCGCTCTCAAAATGAATCTAACAAAGCCTTTTGTGCGACCATGCAACCAAACAACATCATAATCATTGTGAGGGAGTGCCGCCCAAGTAGCCCTTTGCCCTTTACTTTCAATCGTACGGAATGGTTCTTGATCTAATGCCAGAACAAGAATTAATATTTTTTTTCCCATAATTGTATTGATCCTTTTTGATGATTATGTTTGATTTCAGCAATCAAAATCATTTAAATGTTAACTTTTCCAGTTCTTCGGGGAATTCTTCTCTGCTGCTATCGATTATACTAACCTGATTAACGTTACAGGTTTTCTTATTTTGTCAATGATACCTTGGTATTGGGTCAGTAATATGACAAGGGCTATGATTAATACGGCGGCTATCAGCAAATTGTCGTTTATTAATGACAAAGTTGTAGGGTGCGCATCGTGCACTTTATTTTACTGCGTTTAATAAGCCGATCAAGACTGGATATTTTATAGATCTGTATTGGTTAATAATTTCTTATTCTCTGTTAGTCGTCGTGGTTAAGCTATCCATGGCCACTGGATTCCGGCAGTCCATGCCGGAATGAAGGCTCTATAACGTATGTTAATATTAACTTATCATGGGGCACGTTTAAACTTGTGTTGTTGTGTTACCCACTGTAAATCACCTAGCGCCTAATTTCTGGATAATGTTTTCAGCCAAGCCGGTGACTTCGGCTATGGTGGTGATGTCAATGCCTTTATCCAGCATGTTTAAGGCAATAGCTTTAGATGCCTTATGCATGCCTTGTTCAAGTCCTTGTTCAAGTCCTTGTTCAAGTCCTTGTTCAAGTCCTTGTTCAAGTCCTTGTT
>JBAXUR010000069.1:0-17244 GCA_037129595.1 Methylococcaceae bacterium
CTGCCCTTTCACGGCGGTAACAGGGGTTCGAACCCCCTTGGGGACGCCATAAAATTAAAAGCTTATCATTAATTTGATAAGCTTTTTTTTTGCCTTGCATTTATGTTGTCTTGGGTCGATTCACTAATTTGGTTATCAATTCAAACCGGTCTATTGATCTCGGGAACGCTGAGCCCGAGCTCGGCGTTCGCGGAAAGTCATAGTGTTTGACTGATGACGACATTTTAAAAACCAGTCTATCAAAGGATATTATCTGTCCCATCTTAAGATGGATAACCCAAGAAATCTATTGATAAATAAACAGACTACGTTATCTTATTAGCGCTTGGTGAACATAAAGTAATGCACAACTAATTAAACACCACCAATTCACAGAGTAAACCTGTTTATAATCTGTGAATCTTGGGCAACTGTTACAGTGGGTATTTTTTAAATTAAAAAATGCAAGACATCCACTCTTTACCCTTTCAAAAGGAAATAAAATGAGCATCACAAAAATACTCACAGGGCTTTGCTTAGCGGCAATTATATTACCGGTGACAGCAGCGGAAGAAAAATTTAAAGTCTGTGCTGATCCACTGAACCCGCCTTATTCAACTAAAAATAAAGACGGTTTTGAAAACAAAATTGCCGAATTATTTGCCAAGGAATTGGGACAAAAAGTTGAATACACTTGGTTTGCCCAACGCCTTGGCTTTATTCGCAACACCTTGACTGCTCCGGTAAACGACTGGGCCGCAGACAGTAATGAGTTTAAGTGTGACATTGTTATGGGCGTTCCGGCGGGTTATGATTTGACGCTAACCACTGAACCCTACTATAAATCAACTTATGTATTGTTGATTGCGAAAGGACGTGGCTGGGATGATATAAAGGATGCCGCTCAATTAACCAAACTCTCTTTACAAAGACAGGAAGCGTTAAAAATTGCCATGTTTGATCGAGGACCGGGAACAACCTGGTTGCAACAAAACGGCTTGCTGGATCAAGGTGTTTCTTATCAGTCGATGTCCGGAGACAGTGAAAATAATACGGCCATGCAGATAGAGAAGGATCTTAAAGCCAAGAAAATTGATATGGTTATTTTGTGGGGCCCCATGGCCGCTTACGTCACCGCTCAAAGCCCCAAGAACAGCTACGAGATGATTCCGATGAAATCAACACCGGGCATCAAGTTTGATTTTGCGATGGCAATGGGTGTTCGTAATGGCGATAAAGCAAGAAAAGCAGTACTTGATAAGTTGATTGTGACTAACGCAGATAAAATCAAGGCGATTATAGCGAGCTATCATATTCCGTTACTACCGATTACCAAAGACGTTGCACATGATGCTAATTGAATAAAGCATGAAAAAAGGTTCAAGGAGCCGGGTTGTTAAATCCTGAACCTTAAACCCTGCCCTCAATTTAATTTCGGTTAAACAATGCTATCAAATGTGTAAGCCGGCTGACTTGATCGCTTGACAATTGATGCCACTGAAAACGCCACTTCCAATTGCCTACAGTCGTACCGGGTGTATTCATACGTGCCTCGGTACCCAACTCAAGAATATCCTGCATAGGGATTACAGCAAGATTGGCAACCGATCCCAAGGCGGCCTGTATTAATGCGCAGTGCAGAGATAGTGACGGGTTACCCAGATATTCGTAAACGTAGTTTTTTTCATAATCATTGATACTGTTTGACCAACCTATCGTGGTATCGTTATCATGCGTACCCGTATAAACAACACAGTTCCTTTCATAATTATCGGGTAAATAGGGATTATCAGGACCACTGCCAAAAGCAAATTGTAAAATTTTCATGCCAGGCAAGTTGAATTCATCGCGTAATACTTCAACTTCATCGGTAATGATACCCAAGTCTTCAGCGACCAAAGGAATCGAACCCAATTTGGATTTTATGGCATTCAATAAATCCTTTCCGGGCGCTGTAACCCACGCACCCTTTTGTGCGGTAGGCTCATCTGCCGGAATCTCCCACGCCGCTTCCAGTCCACGAAAATGATCAATACGCAAAATATCAAATTGCTCCAATTGCGTTTGCATTCGCTCAATCCACCACGTAAATCCGGTTTTATTTAGATAGTTCCAGTCATAATGCGGATTACCCCAACGTTGGCCTGTTTCTGAAAAATAATCAGGGGGTACGCCTGCAACAACCGACATTTCGCCTACTTCATCCAACTTGAATACTTTGCGATTAGCCCAGACATCCGCACTGTCATAGGATACAAAAATAGGAATATCACCAAACAAAAGTACCCCACGCTCATTGGCGTAAACTTTTAACGCCATCCATTGCCGAAAAAAGATATATTGTTCAAACTTAATCTCTTCTATTGCTTTTGATAAGCGGTGACGCGCTTCTTTAAGGGCACCAATGTCCCTTTCCTTAAAAGGCTTTGGCCATTGATTCCAGCATTGTTGATTAAACATATTTCTAAGTGCCAGAAATAAGGCAAAATCATCAAGCCAAAAGGCTTTTTCCCGACAAAAATGCTCAAAGTCATCCCTATCATGTTGATTAGCGTTTTCTAAAAAACCTTCAAAAACTTTTGCTATCAAACAACTTTTGTTAAATGCAGAAGACCCGTGACATTCTCCGCAGTGCTCGGACAATGTCAACCAACCCAGACTTACCAAGCTATCAATATTAATTAATATCGGATTGCCAGCGTGAGCCGATAAGCATTGATAAGGCGATCCATCCGCATGAGTCATGCCTAAGGGTAACGTTTGCCAGACACTAACCCCGGTATCGTGTAGGAAATTAACAAAATTATAGGCTTCCTGCCCCAAATCACCTTGTTTATCAGTGCCGGGTAAAGAAGTAATATGCAGTAGAACGCCGGCCCGGCGCTTGTTTAAAATATTATTCACTAATAAGGGTCTCTGGTTAATGTTCAACACCTGGCCGCATTGCTCCACCCATAGAGGGATCACCAAAACCCTGAGTGAATGACAGTGCCAGATAAGCGGGAGGCTCTTCGCCTAATAATCGATACAAATTAGTTAAATTAAGCCGGAATTGTTTTTCAAAACTACTAACCGCTTCACCAGGATTATAATCACCAAACCACCAGAACCAATCAGAACCTTCGCAAACAGACAATTGAAATTCAGCATGCTGAACTTGTTTATCCGTTAAGTGGCCGCCTGCCAAGGCTTTATCAAAAGCGCATTTTACATCACCCAGCATTTCCCACCCACGATTTTTGTCCGGCGATCCTATCCAGGTTGAAAAGGTTCCATAGACCCAGCTACCTGCAACTATAGTCGATAAGGGTTTAACGACTGTTTTATTTTTTAAACATTCCGAGAAAGTGGTTAATTCAATAGCCGGATGACTCGCCAATTGTCTATATAAAGCACTCAAGAAATGATAGCCATTATCCGGAAAATATTCCCAGGCATTCTCGCCATCCATGATAATTGAAACCACTTTATCACCAGGCTCGTGAGCTGAAATATTTTCCAAGTGTTGAATAAAATCGCCAACAGCATCATCTGCGTGCCATTTTGAATATTCAAAACCAATAAGATCCGATAACCCATCATCCCTAAAAAAACAAGCTATTTTGGTTTTTTTAAATTTAAACGGATGATGTATGCCTGTTAATTCATTATCTTCAGACAAATGTAAACTATTATGCAGAACCATGCCGCCACTTGCCGTCCAATTAAAACCAAAATCACTCAGTATTTTTAGGGTCTCTTGACTGATACTGCCTTCTGATGGCCAACATCCTTTAGGTTTTGCACCAAAAAAACGCTTAAAGGTCTGCGCACCTTTTTCAAGATGCCATCTTACTCGCTCTTCTCCGCCCGGATAAGGCGCCATCTCCGGCAAAGGCGCGTCGGGCATTGCCTCACTTGTTGTATTTAAGTCCAGCAACAGTGGCATAATGGGGTGCGCATAAGGCGTTACCGAAAGCTCAATTTGACCTTTTCTGGCTAATACCTTATAGCGGCGAAGTACATTTGACAGCAACTCGCCTATAATCTGCACTATTTCAACCCGATCACGCAGACTATAACCTGAACCTTTTTCTATTAAATATTTTACCCGGCTATCGCTTAGCTTTACCGTTTCCCCCATCCATGCCAGATGATACCAGACCAGTAAATCATTAATAAATTGCGCATTGATATAACACAGAGAATCGTAATGCTGCTCAAGCCACTCGGTCATTTCAACCAATTTTTTAAAGGCAGGATAGCGATTGATTTGCCTCTCCCTATTTGCCCGCAAACAATCTTTAATCAACTGCCAGCGATCTTCTGTATCTTCTGAAACAGATGAGGCAACTAAAGCCGCCAACAAAGGATCCTTGATAGCATTGCCATTATTTAAATAACTATTAACCTGGTTGGCATATTCTTCAATTTGTTCCAATAAAATAGGCGCAAAATTAATAACGGCCTTAGCTTCCGGCACCGCTTCCAAATGAGCAACCATATCGACATAGTCTTTGATGACATGAAGATAGGTCCAAGGTAACTTAAATTCGCCAGTGTGTAAATCCCTATACTCCGGCTGATGCATGTGCCAGCACAAGACTACTTTCAACTTTTTTTTGTCGGACATAGTTTTCTATTCTCGCCAATTAGAGTTATGCAGGGAAGGGATTTTTTAAACGTACCGCTTAGGAACGTGCACGAAATAACTTGACCATTTATATTCCCTCACCCCCCGCCCTCTCCCAGTGGGAAAGGGCGCAAGATGCCGAAGTTATTTCATGTACATTTCTTAGGCGATGGAACCCTGGACTGGTTTTGCATGGCGCTCCACCCATCCGGTCATTGCGGGTTATCGGACGTAATGCAATTTTTGTCCCAGCATATCGGGTGTCACTAAAACAACGCCGCCGGGGCTGACAAAAAACCGTCTTTCGTCGTCTGCCCTGTTCTCGCCGATAATAGTGCCTTCGGGAACTTCACAGCCTTTTTCTATAATCGCTTTGGTAATACGGCAATGACGCGCAATATTAACTTGAGGCAACACGATAGAGTCTTGCACTGAGCTAAACGAATTAACACGGACATTTGAGAACAACAAGGAATGCCTGATTTTTGCTCCGGAAATAACGCAGCCGCCTGAAACCATGGAGTCAACAGCCTGTCCACGCCTTTCATCATCATCAAAAACAAATTTGGCGGGCGGGGTTTGTTCCTGGTTAGTCCATATTGGCCAAGTATTATCATATAGATTTAAGCCCGGATTTACGCCGATTAACTCCATATTAGCCGCCCAGTAAGCGTCAATGGTACCTACGTCACGCCAATAACTTTGGTCGCCGGTTTGCAAGTCTAAAAACGGGTAAGCATTAACGTTGTATTTATCAATAACAGCAGGAATAATATCTTTGCCAAAATCGTTGGTAGAACCTTTAGTATCTGCATCTTTAAGCAATTGCTCAAAAAGAAAACCGGCATTAAAAATATAAATACCCATGGACGCCAAAGCGGTATCAGTTCTACCCGGCATGACCGGTGGGTGTTCAGGTTTCTCTACAAATGCTTTGACACGGCGATTTTCATCAACATCCATCACTCCAAAGGCGGATGCTTCTTCCAGCGATACTTCCAAACAACCAATGGTTAGATCTGCCTTTTTTTCAACATGATCAGCCAACATTGCACCATAATCCATTTTGTAAATGTGATCACCGGCCAATACCAAAATATGTTCGGGATTGCGACTGCGGAGAATATCGATGTTTTGAAAAATAGCGTCAGCGGTACCTTTATACCAAGAATCTTCGTCGTGTCGTTGTTGTGCAGGCATTAAATCTACATACTCACCAAACTCGCCGCGTAAAAACCCCCAGCCTTGCTGAATATGCCGAATAAGAGAATCCGACTTATATTGCGTCAAAATGCCAATTTTACGAATACCGGAATTGACACAATTCGATAACGGAAAATCAATGATGCGGAACTTGCCACCGAAGGGAACAGCGGGCTTGGCACGCCAATCTGTCATGTTCATCAACCGCGAGCCTCGGCCACCAGCTAATATTAATGCGATTGTATTACGGGTTAAATGACCGACATTATGATCATGCTTTTGATTGCTTGACACTGACATATTTCATCTCCATGTTGATTAGATATTACAATTGTTTGTTATTTTGGTAAGATTCAACTAACTTTTATTCTACTACTACACCGAGGCCATTCAAAGTGATAAAGCGTTCTGATAACACAATTGACCCTGATACTAAAAAAGCAACTCCCTTAAAACCGGAAATAAACATGTCTGACTCTGAAGCAACGAAAGTTATTGATAAAAAGTCGGCATCGAGCGCATCGGTATCTACTCCCAAGAAAAACGTAAAACCAAAGGTAAAAGAAAAAGTAAAAGTAAAAATTAATACTCCAGTTATCGAACCAATAAAAACCATAGCAGTAAAAATGGAAGAGAACAAGCTGGATACTGATTCACTAAAAATTAGCGAGGCGAAACACCACGATCCTTTTTCAGTTTTGGGTCGACATATCAAAAATAACCAAGTCCAGGTTAAAGTTTATTTGCCTTATGCAGAAATGGTAAGCTTTAGTGATAAAGGACCGAGCTTAAATCGAATATTCGGCTCTGATTTTTTTGAATATTTCGCCAAAGAAGGTGAGCTGCCGCAACACTATAAATTAACGTGGGTAGATAAAAACGGCTACACCCACGAGAACTATGATCCTTATGATTTTGGCACCCAACTTCCTGAATTTGACCAACATTTGTTCCGTGAAGGTAAACATTGGCATATTTACCAAAAGATGGGTGGACACCTGCATAGCGTAGATGGCATTGATGGCGTTTTATTTACCTTATGGGCTCCCAATGCAGGCAGAGTGAGTGTGGTGGGTGACTTTAATCGCTGGGATGGTCGTTGCAACCCCATGCGTAGTTTGGGTGGTAGCGGTATTTGGGAAATATTTGTCCCCGGCTTAAAGACCGGCTGCTTATACAAATTTGAAATACTAAATCGCAATACCAACGAGGTTCTATTAAAAACAGATCCTTATGGGCAGCAATTTGAATTTCGTCCCAACACCTCATCCATTGTGGTCAAGCAAAAAAGTTATACATGGAAGGACAATCAATGGATGACTCAACGCATCAAACACGATTGGCTGCACGAACCCATGTCTATCTACGAAGTCCATTTGGGCTCATGGAAACGTGATAATCAGGGCAATTTTCTCACCTACCGAACACTCGCAATCGAACTGGTTAACTATGTTAAACAGTTGGGCTTTACCCATATTGAACTATTGCCAATTACCGAACATCCGTTCGATGGCTCATGGGGTTATCAAACCACCGGCTACTTTGCACCAACCAGTCGTCACGGTTCACCTGATGATTTTCGCTATTTTGTTGATATTTGCCACCAAAACGGCATCGGTATTATTCTGGATTGGGTGCCCGCCCATTTTCCTAAAGATGCGTTTGCCCTGGCCCGTTTTGATGGCAGCGCACTGTATGAGCATGAAGATCCACGCAAAGGCGAACACCGTGACTGGGGCACGCTAATCTATAATTATGGACGGAATGAAGTTAAAAACTTTTTATTGGCCAGTGCGAACTTCTGGTTGGAAGAATTTCACCTTGATGGTTTGCGGGTCGATGCGGTAGCTTCCATGCTTTATCTGGATTATTCCCGTGAAGATAATGACTGGATTCCGAACATGTATGGTGGCAACGAGAATCTGGAAGCTATTGATTTCTTTAGAGAACTGAACACCGTCACCCATGACCTGCATCCTGGCACCGTGATGATGGCTGAAGAATCAACTTCTTGGCCTCAAGTGACCCGTCCGACCTGGACTGGTGGCTTGGGCTTTTCGATGAAATGGAATATGGGCTGGATGCATGACGTACTGTCGTACATGAGCGAGGAACCTATCCATCGTAAGTACCATCATGACAAACTGACTTTCGGTATGCTCTATGCCTTTACGGAAAACTTCGCCTTGCCTTTTTCACATGATGAAGTGGTGCATGGGAAAGGTTCATTACTAAGCAAAATGCCGGGGGATGAATGGCAGCGCTTTGCTAATTTACGATTGTTATACACATTTATGTTTACCTATCCGGGTAAAAAACTGTTGTTTATGGGCTGTGAGTTTGGACAAGGTACTGAATGGAATGCCAATAAAGATTTAGATTGGTATGTGCTGGATTACCCCCATCACAAAGGCGTTCAAACCTTGGTTAAAGATCTTAATCACTTATATAAAACCCATCCGGCTTTATTTAGTCATGACTTTGATCATCATGGTTTTGAATGGATTGATTGTCATGACGTTGAGCAGTCCATTATCAGTTACCGTCGTAAAAATACACTGGAAGAGTTAATTATTGTGCTTAATTTCACTCCCGTTCCAAGGGAAAATTATCGACTCGGTGTACCTGAAGCCGGGACTTATAGTGAAATTTTTAATTCAGACTCTACCTATTACGATGGCAGCAACATGGGTAATGGAGCCGTGGTATCAGAACCTGTACCGTGGATGAATCAACCACATTCCATTAACCTTAACTTGCCACCTTTGGGCGCTTTGATCCTAAAACTATAAGTTAGGTTAAAGGTACAAGGCTAAAGGTTATTACCTTGCACCTTGTACCTTGCACCTGCTCTTAAATCATATATGAAAAAAATTCTTTTTGTTACCAGCGAAGCTCACCCTCTGATTAAAACCGGAGGTCTTGCTGATGTTTGCGGCAGTTTGCCTAAAGCATTGGCTGAATTGTCTAATGACATAAAACTGATTATCCCTAATTATCAAGCCTTAAAAACCAGTGAAAATGTCCGCTTTCTTTGCTCTGTACGGGTTGATAATCGGAACATTAATATCCTTGAAACCCGTATACCGGATAGCAATGTCATCGTCTGGCTGGTTGATTATCCAGCGTATTACAATTATCCGGGCAATCCTTATGTCGATGAAAAAGGCGAACCGTGGCCTAATAATGCAGAACGCTTTGGCTTATTTTGTCGCATTGCCGTTGAAGCGGCTATGAATAGAATTAATCAGGACTGGAAGCCCGACGTTGTTCACTGTAACGATTGGCAAAGCGGTTTGGTTCCCGCATTTTTATCACTTGAAGACGACCGGCCATCGACCGTATTCACCATACATAACATGGCCTATCAAGGCTTATTCCCTGCCAGTGCCGCAGCGTTATTAAACCTGCCAGGCCAATTATGGCATCCCGCCGGCTTAGAATTTCATGAAATGCTGTCTTTTATTAAAGGTGGACTAATTTATGCAGATCACATCACCACCGTAAGTCCGACTTATGCCTTGGAAATTCAAACACCAGAATTTGGTTATGGTCTTGAAGGATTACTGGATCATCGCAAAAAATATTTAGGCGGCATCATTAACGGTATTGATGTCGATCAATGGAATTCGGGAACAGACCCCTTGATTGCCCAGCCTTATACCACCACAACACTCTATAAAAAGCACTTCAACAAGTCTGCACTTCAGACCCGCTTTGCACTTCCGGTTAATGATCGTATCCCACTCTTTGGACTCATTGGTCGACTGGTAGAGCAAAAAGGTATCGATCTGATTTTGGAATGTCTTCCCGAAATGGTTAACCTGAACATGCAATTTGTTTTGCTGGGCAGTGGCGATAAAGACTTTGAAAAACAGCTAAATAAGCTGGCTCTCGAACACCCGGATAAAATAGCGATATCGATTGGTTATGATGAAGCATTAGCTCATCTTATCGAGGCGGGAGCAGATATCTTCTTAATGCCATCGCGATTTGAACCCTGCGGTTTAAATCAAATGTATAGCCAACGTTACGGCACTATTCCTATCGTCAGAAAAACAGGTGGCTTGGCAGATACCGTGACGGATACCCTGCCGGAAACATTGACCAACCACACAGCAAGCGGCATTGTGTTTAACGAAGCCAGTTCAGGTGCTTTACTGGAAGCGATTAAACGCGCCCTGATTCTATACAGTCTCCCGGAAACCTGGAAAAAAATGCAACTTAATGCCATGAAAAAAGATTTTTCCTGGCAGCACAGTGCCGAGCAGTATCTGGCGTTATACGAAAGCCTTTAATTAAAAACGTTTCAAAGATGCCGGTAGGGGCTTGCAAACCCGACCGAAACGTTTGAAGATGTTAATAACGTTCAAAACATGAATGACGCGACTGCAAACCCCGTCACGCTTAAGATGTTATTAACCACGATATGTGCATTTTAGAGAGGGAGTCGTGAGATGAATGAAATCCAATTACTGTATGTTGAAAATGTAATATCCCGAAAAAAACGGGCTCTTCAACAGGCTTTGTGTTTTTTTATGCAAGTAGAAAACCTAAATCCTGACAAAACAATCGATGTTATCTGGGCGGGCGAAGACGGTGTCTGGCACACGCTACCGGCAAGCTGGCAAAGCAACCTTAACAACGATATAGAATACTGGCGTGCTGAAACAACCGTTAGCTTTATCGCTGATAAATCACTTCCGGGTAATATTGAATTTGCCTTGCGTTATCAAACACAGGGCAATGAATATTGGGATAACAACCACAGCCTGAATTATTCCAGTCAGGCAGATTCGGGTATTAAAGTCGTCTCCCAGCAGCCGGTTCTGAATATTGGCTTTGACACTAAACTGCATGATAAACAAAAGTTTGTGCTTATTACCGCAGCGGTCAATCAATCTGTACAGGCAAAAACCGTCACTATTCATTGGACAACCGACAACTGGAAACATACCCATCAAACACCCTGTCATTTTAAACGCAACTATTGGGATGAAACCTCGCACAGCAATGCCAGAAATCCAAATCAATACGGCACGCAGATTTGGAAAGTATTACTCAATATAGAGAACGCGTTTAAATTGCAATACACCATTAGCTGTGAAGGCGGCGATCAGGTTTTTGAGGACAATAACCAGGGTAACAATTTCTCGCTGAGTCATGAACCACTCAAAGTGATGATTTTAAATCTACACTGCTACCAAGAAGACAATCAAGACCATAAGTTTTCACAAATAGCCAAGGCAATTAACGAACTGGACACCGATATTATCTGCCTTCAGGAAGTGGCTGAACTTTGGAACGATGGCAACGGTGACTGGAATAGCAATTCGGCCAACATCATTAATGAGCGCCTTAAGCACCCGTTTCATCTTTACACCGATTGGTCGCATAAAGGTTTTGATAAATACCGCGAAGGTGTTGCCATCCTGAGTCGATACCCACTGTTAAAACAGGATTCAAGGTATGTTTCAAACAGCCATAGTGCCGACAACATTCATTCCAGAAAAGTGGTTATGGCACAAGCGCATGTACCTTACCTAGGCTTGATCAATTTTTTTTCGGCCCATCTAAGTTGGTGGGATGACGGCTTTTCGGAGCAGTTTAAAACATTGGGCAACTGGGCTGCCGATAACCAAACCGACGATGTCACTGGCACAATGCTATGTGGTGATTTTAATATCACGGCAGGCACCGAAGGCTATAATTTGGTCGTGAGTGCCCATGAATATGAAGACCAGTTTTTAGCCGTCAGCGACCATGATGCCTTTGAGAAAATATTTAAAGTCAACGATCCCCACTGGCAAGATTATCTTGCTGATGATTATCGTATTGACTATATTTTTATGAATAAGAACAGTGACCTACAAATCACGACAGGAAAGGTATTGTTTACTGAACAAGATTATGGTCGGGTTTCAGATCACTGCGGTTATTTTATGACCTTTGAGCCTAAGTAAATTTGTCGTATTGAGCACCTGCCAATCGACCTAAAATTATCCAGAAAAATGCACAACAATAATATATTATTAAACTTATACAAGGACATAACATGCCACTAGCAGAAGACTATGCCATGCCCGTTCATGGACATTTAGGTGGCTATTTTCAAAGAGCCAATGATTTAAATGAAAAATTTGATGTTCGCTGGGGAAAAATAGAATTTGATGTATTCTTTGGCATTCAGGCTAATGTAAAAGTTATTCTTAAAGTGTATCGTGATCAAGATGTCTGTGAAAAATATATTGTGGATACCGATGCTTTTGATGTTCAATGGGATCGCCACAAACGCAGTACACGCGACTTTTATATATTGTATTCCAATAACTTTGGCCCAATTAACTGCGTCAAATTTTCTTTCATTGTACATCTGAATGAGCACTCTATCCCTTCGAAAAATGACTACATCTTCATGGATAGCCAACAAGCGCAGAATGAACAACAACAGCATAGAAAGATCACCGGTGACTGGGCAACACCTAATACCTATCGAACTTATGAATTAAATCCCGCCGAATTACAGAGTGACGCTGATTGGTATAATCATCATTTTGAATCCTTAAACCTGATTCCCAAGTTTACCAAAGGCGACCTATACCACCCTTATCATCCCAAACGCTTTATCCATGATCATATCGACAAGGTGATCCGCAGCAAGTGGGAAAATCCTGGTCGACTGTGTACCATCAAAGTCAGTGTTGACTGCATTGATGATAGGGATTTTATTGACCATTTGATTCATGCCAGTCATCAGGGCGTCCTCGTTCAATGTATTGTGGACTGGCGCAAAATGACCCTGACCCACAGCCATAATTACGCTCGACTAAAGCGTGCCCGAGTTGAACTGGTCGGTGTCTTTTGCACTCCCCAACATCACCTCATTGAAGTTGAGCCGGATATGCACACTAAATTTGTTATTTTTAACGATGAGGACTGTATACTGGGTTCATTTAATATCACCTTCGATCGCTGGTGGGCTAACTGGGAATCCGGAATGACTTTTCATTCCAAGGGTGTCTGTCGCTTGCTGGATAATATATTTCAAAGTCAACGCGGCGGGGTTAATCAAAAATACGGCATTAACCCCTTAAGCCATTTTAATCTGCTTTATACCTTCGGCAGACAAATGATGCTTAACGGCAAACCCTACCGTCCGCATCATGCCATCTTGGCCGAAATTCACCACGCCCGGCATTCGATTAAGCTGTGTTTGTTTTTAATGGGCGACCTGTTGGGCGACCATCATGACAGCGTCGTCGATGCCTTGATACACGCCCAGAACAGAGGCGTTTATGTGCATGTTCTTTTTAACGGACATTTAGCCAGACAAGGCAAAATTGGTGTGGCGCGACCGATGGAGGATGAACTTAAACGCCCCTTGTTACCTGCCGTGCAACGCCTAAAAGATGCCGGTATTCCGGTAGGTTTGGTCTATGGGCAAGATGATCACACCGTCCCTTACTCACCGATTCATTCCAAATATTGTGTTATCGACGACTCCATCGTCATTGAAGGCAGCTTTAACTGGTACAACACGTCCGTTTTTTCTCATGACCTCCTGGTCGTCGTTAATAATCATCAAGTAGCACAACCCTATCTCTATGAGTTTGAGCAAATACAACGATCATTCAGGGTTTATTATTAATGTATAGAATACGGATAACACCGATTATACGGATTTCAACGGCTTCGCCTATAGTTCCCACACTGGAACGTCACCGTCTAAAGTTAATCGAAAGTTGTTTAAAAATGGAGTGCAACCGCTTCAGCTGTTGCCTGTAAAACAGCTAAATCTGTTTTACTCCAGTCGCAGTATTATATTGTTACGATGCTTAACTATGGGCAGTGCGCTTGAGAGTAGGAACGATAGGGGTGGGTGATTATTTTTTGCTAGTTGCCTTAAGTATTTATAGAGACTGTTTTCATGGGATTAAAAAATCTTCTCCTATTCGTGTCATCAGTGTTCTTTTTATGTAGTTATTCCCCCCTTTTAAAAAGAGGGGGACTGAATGATCACCTATTTTTTAATAGCAATGTATGGACTTTTTAAACAATACCAAAACTTTAGTTTTCTCGACTTTATAAATAATTCTGTAATGATAAACGTGTTATAAATTAATGTGTTTTAAGTGCGCCATCAATGTCAGATACTAATAAAAGATTATGAATACCGTTAACTACAGTTTTGATCCAACTTATGGATACACACTTGACCAGTTACTTGCTGTAAAAACGCCGACAGAACCGAAGGACTTTGATTACTTTTGGCAGCAGCGCTATCAAAAAGCCTTAACCCTCGACCCGCAACCCCACACAAAAATTATTAGCGAAGATAAGCTGGGGTGGCGTTTATTTGAGATAAGTTACACCTCAAGTGATAACTATCTTATTCGAGGATGGTTAATGGTGCCTACTTCCGGGGTAATTAATCGTGGTTTTATTATCGGGCACGGCTATGGCGGACGTAATGAACCTGATTATCACTTGCCCTTTAAAAATGCGGCCTTGTTGTTTCCCTGTTTTCGTGGTCTATCACTTAGCGCCCAACCGACTATTTCTTCTGAACCTTATTGGCATGTACTACACAATATTAACCAGAAGGATGACTATATTCTGGGGGGGTGTGTTGACGATTTATGGCTGGCAGTCAGCACGATGCTGTCCTTGTTTCCTCAACTAAGCGGACACTTGGGCTATCTGGGCATCAGTTTTGGTGGCGGCATTGGCGCTTTGGCGCTGGCGTGGGAATCGCGCGTTAGTAAAGGCCACTTCAATGTAGCCACCTTTGGTCATAATCCGTTACGCTTAAGACTGGAAACCATCGGCAGTGCAAAAAGCGTTCAAGAATATTATAAATCCCACAAAAAACAGACGCTTGCTGTTTTGCGCTATTACGACGCCGCCTTGGCAGCAAAGCGCATTACCCTACCCATCCATTGTGCCTGCGCAACATTTGATCCCTGTGTTGCTCCCCCTGGACAGTTTGCAATCTACAATGCATTACCCCGTGAAAAGCAACTATTTATTCTGGAAGCGGGGCATCACAACTATCCTGCTCAGGAACAACAAGAGCACGAACTTCTTAATCAACTGGATGCTTTTTTTGCATCGCTTAGCGAACACTAACCCCTAAACATAGGAGATATCAATGAATCGTGAGTATCATAAATGGTGGAGCGATCGACTGCAGCGCGATATGGAATTACTGGTATTTGGTCATGCCGGTGCAAAGGTGTTGGTTTTTCCTTCTCGCTTGGGACGATTTTATGAGTATGAAAAATTAGGGTTAGTCCACGCTTTAAAGCACAAAATAGAACAAGGCTGGCTACAACTCTATTGTATCGATAGTATCGATGCTGAAAGTTTTTACTGTGATTGGGCGCATCCTCATGGACGTATCCAGCGCCATATAGACTATGAAGAATACATTCTAAACGAAGTATTACCCTTTATGGACAGCAAAAATCAGCATGAGTGTGTCATTTCTCATGGCTTAAGTCTGGGTGCATTTCATGCCACCAATATTGCATTTCGTTACCCCCAGTTTTTTAAAAAGCTGGTTGCCTTCTCGGGTCGTTATGATCTTACCCTGAATGTAGAGTTTTTTAACGACCTGTTCGATGGTTTTTATAATGAAGATATTTATTTTCATACGCCCAGCCATTTCTTACCTAACCTGGACTGTTCCTGGCGTTTAAATAAGCTAAGAGAAATGGATATTACCTTGGTCATTGGCAAAGAAGATCCTTTTTTGCCAAATAATGAACACTTAAGCTCAATATTGTGGCAAAAAGACATATCTCATCAACTATTGCTTTGGGACGACAGAGCACATAGTGGCTATTATTGGCGGCGCATGGCAACACTTTATATTTAATTTTTTGGGCTAACCCTGGCAATATCATCACATTTTGTCATCGTGAAGGTATACAGTCAGGACAGCTTATCCTGCATTCTAACAACGGCAACCCGATGAAAAGGTCCACTATGCTAGCAACCTTGCAGCAGCTCGGTGTCATACCTTCGCTTAGTCGGCCATCGGTTAGCAATGACAATCTTTAATCGGAATCGTTGTTTAAGACTTTGAAATATCGACCTAAATATCCTCTAAAACCGTTCGCCGATGTCACAAAAGCGCGTCAGTGGGTCACAGGGTTAGTAGAATGGTACAACCATGAGCATCGCACTTTGTCACGCCAGCGCAACGTCATGAAGGCTTGGACGGCAAACTTCTGGATAACCGTAAAGCTGTCTACGAGGCTGCTCGTGCTAAACATCCACAACGCTGGACTGGAAGTTCCCGCAATTGGCAAAAAATCCAATCAGTCCATCTTAATCCAGACAAGGCCTAAACAAAAATGCTATCAAGGGGTGATTATTCAGAGCACAAACCAGAGTAAGATTTAGCTGTCGAGGCGACAACTACCGACTTCAATGTCACAGTAGTTAGTTGGTAGGCCAGTGACCGGTAAAGTCAAACGAGAGTTGCCGATGGTGTTTGATCGACAAAAGGTAGATGGTCTCATCGTAGCGTACGTACAGTACCAGATAATCAGACAACAAGTACTCACGCATTGCTCCGTTCTGTAACTTCGCTTGCAATGACCTCACGGCGTTGGTCACTTCGACAGACCTTACCGGGCGATTCACGAATGATCGACCCATGTCAGGAAATCGCTCAAGATTAGAAATAACAGTAAAGAGCAACTCATCCAGCAGAGCATCGTAGGCACACTGTGCCTCGGCTTCCACCAGGAATGTCTCAATACTTTCAAGGTTACGTTCAAAGTTGGCAGTGACCTGCACGATAATTTTGTTTGTCATGCTAAAGGGATTATGCTCTACGGCGGGATTTTAAGCGCTGGATTGTTTCTGCGGCATCTTGCACACGGCCAGCCGAAATATCATCTATCCCTTTGCGAGCTTCGTCGATCAGCAGTAGATGGATGCGTTCACGTTCTAACTGATGGTAGTAGTCGAGGCGATTGGCGTCGATTAAAGCAATATAGCTTTCGCCATTCTTGGTAATAATCTTCTCTGCACCGGCCTTAACTTGTTCAGCCAGTTCAGAAAGATTGGCCCGTGCTTGAGAAAACGGCACTACGTCATTTGCAGAAATACCCATAACATCCTCCTTTATCGCACAAATCGTGCAAGATTTTGTACATTATATGACAAGAAGAAACAGATGATAGTTATTTCTACTAAGGCCTTGGTTGTGGTGAAGAGTCCCAGAACAAAGACTACATTGGCTTTACTTGTAATGGTATAGAAGTTTATAGAAATCTCAATGAAACAACAGATGAAATTATGAAACACCCAAAAGGGTAAGCTGTTGATTATGACTTAACGGGAGTTCATACCTTTATGGTTGGTGCATTGAAATAAAGATAGATAGATAGATAGATAGATAGATAGATAGATAGATAGATAGATAGATAGATAGA